>CALANC010000257.1 GCA_937925895.1 uncultured Desulfobacterales bacterium | reverse complement strand
TTCGCCAAATTTCTGAAACAATCCCTCGACCAGACTTAAAATCTCTTCGTCAATTTTTCCAAAGTGCCGTTTATAGGCAGATTCAAAAACGACATCCCTGTCCTCATTGATAACGATACAATTCAGACTGACTGAGCCGATATCAATGCCCACCGTGTATTTCTTTGAAGTCATCTTTTCCATTTTTATCTCCCGGAGTTAAAAATTTTTCCAGTTAGAAAAAACTTCAGTTCGTCATGCGAATTGATCTAAATTTTGTCTAGCTTGCCGCTATTGCTTACAATCCTGAGCAAGTGATATGCCAGGTAGTGATATTTTTCGAAATTAGTTGGGGATGACGGGTCAGCGAGAAGGAATACAGAAAGGTAGTGAACAATAACTAGTTAATTTGCTTTATATTTATTGATGGGGTCTGTTCGGCTGGATTTTTTAAGAAAAAGCTGGCAGGTGGAGATCGGGAGTTCGATAATGCCGAAATGAATTCAAAGAAGGGTGCAACAACCGTTGACCGAATTTTCGGCGTGTCTAAAATAAACTCGTTAAATCGGAAGTTTAGCGACTTGGTAAAAATATTTACAAAGCAAATATTATTTCATGGTAATAGCGAAGCGTAATTATTAATCCCATCTTCCCTGTAAACACCCCACAGTGATTCATAAAACAAAGGCAGAGCCTTCTCTGACTCTGCCTTTCTATCGTAAAAATTAAAAGCTGTTTTTATTTCTTAACCTTCTTTCTCAACTCTGAAAGACTGATCACCAAGAATCCGAAAAGAAGTACTAAGGCGAATGATTCTTTTTGCATACGGAACCCGTATGCTGTGGTGGAGATGAGTCACCCGCCACCACCACCACCGCCGCCGCCACCTCCTTCGGCGGCAGCAACGCCAAAACCCACAGGATCTATAATGAATTTGTTTGCAACCCCATCCAGATCACCAAAGTCTCCGTCTTTATACTCCAGGGTAATCGATTTTCTATCAGGACTGATCGCTACGATATGCGCTGAATAATCCTGCCATCCATTGATGGGATCGTATTTATAGCATTTAGCTCCCGCGGGCATGGGTTCAGAGGTGTGATAGATTATTTCTATTGTATCGCCGACCTGGTCAACTTCTGCCTTAAAGCTCATAAGTCCAATTAACAGTTCCACTCCCTGTAAGTTTTCCGGAATCTCCTGGGGATCAACTGACCGAAAGGCATCGATGCTGACAACTTTGGTGGAACCTTCTATACCGACCTGCGCATTTCCGACCAGCGCATCAACGCACTCAGTGCCTGGAGGAATCTCACCTGGATCAAAGATCCCCAGGCAATCTGCTTCCTGAGAATCGGGGATGCCGTTATCATTTTCATCATCTTCAGACTGCGCAATTGTTGAAAATGAAAACGGGACAGCCCATTCAGATGTTGCGTTACCGGTATCTGTGAATCTTGCGCGCCAGCAATAATTCGTGCCGACCTCTAAAAGCAAATCTGGCACGTTAAACAGGGTCAGTTGAGTGTCACTTGTACCATCGAAAACCATGTAATCAGAATTGGTGAATGATTCCTCTGTACAGGGTTCTGGGTTGCCGATTCGTTTGCCGATCTGCCAATGGGTCAGGCCGTGATAATCGCCATCATTGTCAGAGAAATCATTGGTTTCCAGTTGAGGGGTTAACGATACGTCCTGCTCACCATCAGCGGGTGAATTCAGCTCCGTCTTTTCGGGTTCCCAGTTGGTCGGGTGTCTTCCCTCCTCATATTCTTCGAAGTTTGTCAAACCGTCTTTATCCGGGTCACCGGCTGCATCATCAGTCAAAGGATCCAAGTCGTGTTCATCTTCCCAGCCATCGGGCATCCCGTCTCCATCTGTATCGGAGTTGTTCGGGTCCGTACCAATGGCGATTTCATCCCCATCATTAAGTTCGTCGTCGTCTGAATCTTCGTTGTTTGGGTCAGTGTTGTATGTATTTAATTCCTCGAAATCGGTAAGGCCATCATTGTCTGTATCTTCGCTGTTTGGATCGGTACCATGGGTATTGACCTCATCGCCGTCATCGAGTCCATCATCATCTGAATCATTGTCGTTTGGATCTGTTTCGTGAGTGTTTACTTCCTCTCCATCGGAAAGGCCGTCGTCGTCTGTATCGGAGTCCAGCCGGTCTGTGTTATAAATACTGAGTTCCTCGTAATCCTTAAGTCCATCACCATCAGCGTCGGTATCCGGTGTGATTGTCCCACCACCGATGGCAAAATCAGTGAGTACCTCCGAAGTTCCTTCATCCTTATATTTAACAAAGCCCAGATACGGCACCCACCAGTAATAAAATGTTCCCCGTACATCCTGCCCATATCCCCATATACGAGATTTGTAACGAACTTTGTAAGCTTCAAGCGTATCAAAGCCAAGGTCCACCGGTTCAACAGCCAGGACATCCGCCGTCAAGCTAGCATTAAAAGTATATCCTTCTATAACTATTGTGGCTATAGAATACTTGTTATCATTCGCTTGCATAGGATACCAGGCCGCAACGAGGCCGCTAGAATATCTATAGAAATCTCCGTAAGAATCTTCTTCACCCCATAATCTTAATTCGCTTGGGGTTGCTATCTCGCTAAAAGTTGTTTCGAACCAGTCTTTACCTGCTGCAGATCCTTCCATCGTATGTTCAATGACGTGGGTGGTTGTCGGAGAAAAGGTGGTGAGGTCGATGGAAGCCACCTCTTTTTCCCAGGTGTATGGCCCGGAAGGGTTGACAAGCTCCACTTTGTCAAACAGTGCATAACTTGGTCCTGATGCATTATTATCAATACCTAATTCAAGACGAATGTAATCTCCTGCAATTAAGTCCACGGTCAATTGATGTAATTCGTAGTCGCCGCTGAATACATTTGGATTTATATAACCTACTGCATCAAATGATTTATAGACCGCTATAGTTAAATGGTCGACATCGCCAGATACTTTTGCATACACGTTTAATGTATAAGTTCCTGTTCGAAGAATCAGAATCGAGGAACTGTTCCGTAGCATACAATAGCCATCATTCGTAACATTAAGTTTAGCTGCCTTTGACCCTTCGTAAGCGTCTGGATCTATGGTAAATGAGCAAATTGTTCCTGAAGTTTGTGCCATAGACCATCCGGCCTTATCTTGCTCGAAACCAGGATTTTGGACTTGAGCCTCCCCTTTTAGATAAGTACCCCGAAATGACTGGCTGTTGCCGACTTCAATGCCGTATACATCTAAAGAATACGCACCTGAAGGCAAAAAAAACAGGAGAAGAGAAACAATATATATTAAAACCCCTAAACTTCTCATATCATACCTCCTTTTTTGTAGATAAAAAAAGCCGAGCCACCCATAAGAGGCAACTCGGCCTTTGATGCAAGACAACCGGCACACAGCGTCCCCCCTCATCAGCGTGCTGCTGTCTTTGAAGCCCATCTCCCCCTTGATGGGTTTTACGTCATTATTTTTTTGGTGTCGCTAAGCTGTTGCAATCGGAGCCAGAAAGTAGATCAGCATTTTTAAAATTGCTCGGACAGATCAGAGATGAACGGTCGTTTGGAGGTGTGTGAGAATAGTCGAATGAATGCTCAACCAGAGTGAACTTCAGGTGCAAGTCAGAAAACCGGGCATTCGCGTCGTTAATATTTGTATATTTGAGACTCCAAATCATTGTCAACATAAATAAGCTAAGTCGTCTGTAATCCTATCAATGCAATCACTCTAGTACAATACGGCATGAGTATGAATTTTTATAATAAGTTAGGCGGTATATGGATTATAAAAGTATTAGATATTCGCAGCCAAACCTGGAAATATCTAGTAAAAAAGTATTAGAAGCAGTTTCAAAACCCCATCTAAGGCCCAATGGCCGCGTTGTCCCGCGAATTAAAATGCTCACGTACTCACGTGTACGCTCCGCTTTTGAACCGATTCACGCCTTGCCCTCGGGCATGATCTAAGGTTTTGAAACCACTTTTTATCATGTCAAAACATATGAAAGGAATCATTATGAGTGATAAAGAGAGACGCGTTCATCCGTACATTCCGAAT
>CALANC010000256.1 GCA_937925895.1 uncultured Desulfobacterales bacterium | reverse complement strand
AAGAAAGCCCTTTGAAGAGATCAAGGAGATGCTCAAGGGATATAAGAGGGTATTAAACGTGGGTTGTGGAACCTGTGTTGCCGTGTGTTTGACAGGAGGTGAAAAGGAGGTCGCGGTATTAAACGCAGAGCTTGATATGGCTAGTAAGTTGGATGAAGATCCCATTGAACTGGGAGCGGCTACTATAGAACGCCAATGCGATCGCGAGTATTTGGAGACATTGGATGAATTGGTGGAACCGTATGAGGCGCTGTTATCCATGGCCTGTGGGGCCGGGATCCAGTTTTTGGCTGAGCGTTATCCTGACAAGCCGGTTCTGCCTGCTGTGGACACGACTTTTATCGGGATAAATCAGGATGTGGGGTGGTATGAGGAGCGCTGCCGCTCTTGCAGCGCCTGTGTTTTGGCATGGACCGGCGGCATCTGTCCGGTAACCATGTGTGCTAAGGGCCTTTATAACGGACCCTGCGGCGGCACCGACCAAGGCAAATGTGAGATAAGCCAGGATCAGCCTTGTGCCTGGTTCGAAATATACGGGCGTCTGGCCGGACAAGACCGCCTGGATCTCATTAAAAGATTTTATGCGATCGTACCTTGGCATAACCAGAAACCGCGGACATTAATCCAGCCAGGATACAAGAAACCGGAGAAAGCTGAATAACCAATCAACGATTTAACGAAATAAGGGATCAGGACAGATGAGTGAGATGAAATCAGGAAGCAACTTAGAAAAAGTTTTAAGGGCCGGTCATTTTGCGTTCACTGGGGAGCTGGGTCCGCCAAGGGGCACGACAGCGGAGGAAGTGAGAGAAAAGTGCGAACATCTGAAAGGAATGGTGGATTCGGTTAATATTACCGACAACCAGACGGCTGTTGTTCGTATGGCAAGTTGGGCCGCCTGTTTGATATTGATTCAGGAAGGGCTGGAGCCGAATTTTCAAATGGTCTGCCGGGATCGCAACCGACTGGCCATGCAGGCCGACATTCTTGGCGCCTATACGCATGGCGTACGAAACATGCTGTGTTTGACCGGGGATCACTGTATGTTCGGAGATCACCCGGATGCCATGGGCGTTTTCGATATTGACTCCATTCAGCTGATTAACATGGTCAAGACCATGCGGGACGAGGGTAAGTTCCAGGCTGGAGCAGAAATCGAAAATCCGCCAAAAATATTTATCGGTGCCGCTGCCAATCCCTTTGCGGAACCCTATGAATGGCGGGTACACCGTTTGGACAAGAAGATCGAGGCTGGGGTAGACTTTATCCAAACCCAGTGCATTTACAACATGGACCGGTTCCGCAAATGGATCGAGCAAGCCAACGACATGGGTCTGACGGAGAAGGTGTATATTCTTGCCGGTGTAACTCCTATGAAAAATGTGGGTATGGCGAGGTACATGCAAAAGAAAGTGCCGGGCATCGAAGTGCCGGAAGTTCTTATCGACCGCCTGAAGGGGGTCGACAAAAAGAAGGTGGCTGATGAGGGGATCAAAATTGCCTGCGAACAGGTTGAGGAGTTCAAGGAAATGAAGGGTGTGCACGGCGTGCATATGATGGCCATAGAATGGGAACACAAAGTTCCTGAAATTGCCGAAAGAGCAAAAGTACTGCCCAGACCAAAGGTAGAATAAAACATAGAGATATAAAAATAATTACAAGCATCAATTTGAGTACGTGAGAAGCCCGGCTTACATCGCCAGCCGGGCTTTTTTAGTCATGAAAATACGAACGATATTTTGCTTTAACTGCTTGATACGCATATACCCCAAATGCACTACCGAAGATATCCATCAAAGCGTCTAAAAGATCCGCATTCCTGTAAGGAACAAAATGCTGATGAATTTCATCACTGATTCCATAGAGAGACGATGAGAGTATGCTCAGTATGATCAGCCAGGTTAATTTGTTTTTCATCCGTGTGGTCATGAACGCCCTTAAAAAGAGGGCGCCCAGAATGGCATAGGCAAAAAAATGGAGTATTTTGTCAAAGCTAAAAAAATCGTGGAGACGGTCGGGTGCAGGAAAAGAAGATTGAATGTAAATTAACCCACAATAAATCAGGACAGGAAACCAATAATAAAAAAAATTGTGTAATCTATTCAAATTCTTATTGATGGTCTTACAATCCGGTTGTCGGGCGCCTTTTGCCGAACAATACTTCACATGGAGCGTTTTTGGTTACATGTTGCTTAATTTTTTCACACCAGAGTGATTGAAATGTGCGACAACTTCCATCCAAGGCATCGAGCCGGGCAAAATCAGCAAACTCACATTTTAAGTCACACCATTTAATTTTATGGGTTGTCACACCTGCATTGTCGGCCATAAGATGCTCTCTAGCTTGGGAAAATCGTAATCTATCACCTAGGTTGATCAGTTCAACGTTCAAGGTTCCGGGTTGATGAGCCCAACCGACTCAATCCAAAAGAGTTGCGCCTCTCTAAAGGCGGCAAGTAAATTCCAATCAATGGGTGAAAGAGGCAATCCTGGCATAAAGTTGTAACGTTAGGTAATGTCAAGATGTTAAAACCCTTGAACCTAGAACCCTGAACTTGGAACCGATCCGTTTAGGTATCAATAACTAAGAGTTAAATATTTCCAGATCCAGCTTTCTTTCCCTTATATGGACAAGAACGGTGTTTAAGAATTCTTCACGGGAGACCCCGAACCTGACTTTACCGTCAAGGGTTCTTACGGAAAGCGTTTCCGATTCCTTTTCCTTTTCACCAAAAGTCAAAATAAGCGGGATATTTTTCAGTTGAGCGTCACGAACTTTTTTGTTCAGGCTTTCGGTTCTGTCGTCTACCTCCGCCCGCAGTCCGGCTTGGTTAAATTTGATTTTAACCTCGTCGGCATAGGGGACGAGATCGTCATTTATGGCCAAAATAATTATCTGGATTGGGGACATCCATAAGGGGAACTTGCCCGCAAAATGTTCGGTCAGAATACCAAAAAATCGCTCTATGGAGCCATACACCGTCCTGTGAATCATAATCGGGCGTTGCTTTTGGTTGTCCTTATCGATGTAAAAAAGATTGAATCTTTCAGGCAATGACATGTCCAGTTGAACTGTTCCGCATTGCCACGTCCGCCCCAAGGCATCTTTGATATGGAAGTCTATTTTCGGACCGTAGAAGGCCCCATCCCCCTCATTTATCTTATATTCTTGGCCATAAGTATTTAATGCCGCCTCGAGACCTTTGGTTGCCACTTTCCACTGTTCACTGGTGCCGATGGATTTTTCCGGACGTGTGGACAATTCCAGATGAAACCCGAGACCGAAGGTTTTGTAAATGCGCTCTTCCAACTGCAAAACGGCGAGAATTTCATCCTGTATCTGATCCGGTGTCATAAAAATGTGCGCATCGTCCTGGTGGAATGCCCGAACACGGAATAGACCGGACAATACCCCTGAAAGTTCGTGACGGTGCACCAACCCAATCTCAGACGCCCGAATCGGCAGGTCTTTGTAAGAATATCGCTTGGTATTGTACAGCAACATACCGCCAGGGCAATTCATCGGCTTGATGGCATTTTCATTTTCGTCAATTGTGGTGAAATACATATTTTCCCGGTAATTGTCCCAGTGACCGCTTTTTTCCCATAAGGAGCGCTCGAGCAGAATCGGGGTTTTGGTTTCAACATATCCTGCAGTCCGGTGTTCCTCCCTCCAGTATTCCAAAAGGGCATTCCAGACGATCATTCCTTTATTATGGAAAAAGGGCATTCCCGGCGCTTCGTCATGGAAGCTGAACAAATCGAGTGCGATACCGATCTTACGGTGGTTTCTTTTTTTTGCCTCTTGAATAAAATGGAGATGTTCATTCAATTCTTTTTTGGTAAAAAATGCCGTGCCGTATACTCTCTGGAGCTGTGCCTTGGTTTGATCAGCGCGCCAGTAGGCTCCTGAAACCTTCATGAGCTTTACGGCTTTGATAAATCCGGTGTGAGGAAGATGGGGGCCGCGGCATAAATCGGTGAAGTCTCCATGAGAATAAAATGATATCTCATCGTCTTCTAAATCTGAAATCATTTCGAGCTTATAAGGCTCGTTTTTGTAGAACTCCATGGCTTCGGATTTAGAGACGACTTTACGTTCAAAAGGAATCTTGGCCTTGATGGTCTTTTGCATCTCCGCCTCAATTTTTTCAAAATCGTCTTCAGAGACAGGTTCCATGTCGATGTCATAATAAAAACCGTCTTCAACCGAGGGGCCAATAGTCAGTTTGGCATCCTTGTAGAGATGCAGGATGGCTTCGGCCATGACATGTGCCGCACTGTGACGGAGAACTTCCAGACCTTCCGGGTCATGGATGGTGATCAACCTTATTTTAACGTCCCGGTCGATTTTTGTGTTCAGATCGACGAGATCGGAATCCAATTCCATAGCAACACAATTGCGTGCCAGGCCTGCGGAGATACTGTTAGCCACATCTAAACCGGTAGGTGGGTGCTCAAAACGCTTTATGTTGCCGTCAGGAAATGTTATGTTAACCATCTATCTATCGTTAGAAAAAATTAAATTGTTGAATCGCCTTAAAGAGAATGTCATAAGCGGAATGTAAGCCTATCATTCTTCACATAATTAACCGAGACCAAATACTTAAGAGAAATGTCTCAGCGGGTCAAGAAGAAAATTAAATGGAAGCCGACTATCAAATCATAGATACCGTCGCTGGACTTAAAAGGATTAAAAAAGTCTTTGAAGAGGAAAAAACCATTGCCGTCGATCTTGAAGCCGACTCCATGTATCATTACAGAGAAAAAGTCTGCCTGATTCAAATCGCCTCAAAAAAAACGAATGCGGTCATCGATCCAATAAAAATTAAGGATTTGTCTTTGATTAACCGCCTGTTTTCAAGTGGCAAAATAAAAAAAATCTGTCACGGGGCCGATTATGACATCCGCTCCCTCTATAGGGACTTTAGAATAAAGGTAAACAATTTGTTTGATACCGAAACTGCATGCAGATTTATAGGGATCAAAGAAACCGGCCTTGATGCAGTGCTCAAAAGATATTTTAATGTCGACATTAATAAAAAATACCAGAAGAAAAATTGGTCTAAACGGCCCCTGCCCAAAGAAATGATCGATTATGCCGCCCGGGATGTGATTTATCTCCTCTCTCTTGGAGAAATACTAACCAAAGAGCTGGTAAAAATGAAAAGACTGTCCTGGGTGCTCGAGGAATGCAATTATTTAAGTAAAGTTCGCCCGGTATTATCCAATGATGCCCCATTATTTTTGAAGTTTAAAGGTGCAGGACGGCTCGAGTCGAGGAGTCTTGCTGTTCTTGAAGCACTTCTCCAATTTCGTAAAAGAATAGCGGAAAGAAATGATGTGCCCCTGTTTAAAATTATTGGAAACAACACTTTGATGAAGATTACGGCTGCTAAACCAGTTGCGTTAAGGCAATTAGAAAAATTAGAAGCTTTGAGTAAAAAACAGCTTAAAATGTATGGCAATGATTTGATTGAAGTGATCGCAATGGCGTTGGATATACCGGAAAACGAACTCCCTTTTTATCCGCGAAAGAAGGCTCCTGTAATATCACCTCGCGTTGCCAAGAGGGTATGGACACTAAAAAGGTGGAGAGATAAAAAGGCCCAGGATCTTAGACTCGAGCCAGGACTGATTTGCAACAACGCGCTTATAAGCACCCTAGCGATAACAAATCCAAGCGCAATAAGCTCAATTGATGGTGTTACGACGATGAAGAACTGGCAGAAAAAAGAGTTTGGCGAGGAAATCATAACCGTCTTGAAAAATATGGCAAGAAATTGAATTTTAAAAGATTTTATTTGGAGGTTAACCGGTGAATATGAAAGAAAATGCAAACAACTCAGAAAAAGAGGTTGAAGTCGGTAGCGCTACCGTAAAACGGGGATTGGCACAGATGTTAAAAGGAGGCGTTATCATGGATGTGGTAACACCCGCCCATGCCTTAATCGCAGAGGAAGCGGGTGCCGTAGCTGTAATGGCACTGGAAAGAGTCCCTGCCGACATTCGCGTCAGCGGTGGTGTGGCTCGCATGTCTGATCCCAGTATGATCCGTGAGATAATTCAGGCCGTTTCAATCCCCGTAATGGCAAAGTGTCGTATCGGACATTTCGTTGAAGCCCAGATACTTGAAGCGCTCGGGGTAGATTTTGTTGATGAAAGCGAGGTGTTAACTCCGGCCGATCTGAAACACCATGTCAATAAACACGAGTTCAAAGTTCCTTTTGTCTGCGGTTGCCGTAATCTGGGTGAGGCACTGCGACGAATCGGTGAAGGGGCGGCCATGATTCGCACGAAAGGCGAAGCAGGCACCGGAGACGTCGTGGAGGCGGTAAAGCATGCACGTACGGTTTTGGGCGAGATCCGACGCCTGCAATTGATGCCGTATGATGAGTTGATGTCCTACGCCAAAGAGATCGGCGCACCATACGGGGTGGTAAAAGAAACCAAGGAACTGGGGCGGTTACCAGTAGTTAATTTTGCTGCAGGTGGTATTGCTACTCCTGCCGATGCCGCCTTGATGATGCAGCTTGGCGTGGATGGCGTGTTTGTCGGTTCCGGTATATTCAAGAGTGCTGAGCCGGCGCCAAGAGCCAAAGCAATCGTCGAGGCGACTACGCATTACAACAATCCCGAAATTCTGGCCAAGGTAAGCGAAAATCTGGGTGAACCGATGGTAGGTATCAATGTTAGCAGCCTGCCTGAAAGTGAACAATTGGCAACCCGGGGATGGTAATAGAGGAAAAAATTTATTTTTATATCATGAAATTTTCTTAAAAAGGATATGACTCTTGCTTTTAAGGAAAAGCCTTGTCATCTGAGATCTGTATCTGGATTCGAGCATATGATAACTAATGCGGTTGAACGCATGAATTAGTAATGGAGAAACCATTGAAAATCGGTGTATTGGCATTGCAGGGGGCTTTCATCGAGCATCTTAAGATATTTAGCCATCTAGGTGTCTCGGCGGTCGAGATACGCTTGCCAAAACAATTGGATGGACTTGATGGACTAGTTATACCCGGCGGAGAGAGCACAACCATAGGTAAATTGGCCGTCATGTATAATTTTATGGAACCTTTGATTGAATTTGCTGCGGTTAATCCTGTTTGGGGAACCTGTGCCGGCATGATATTCATGGCCAAAAAAGTTGACTTGGCACAGCCGTTGCTTGGCCTGATGAATATTACCGTGAGAAGGAATGCATTTGGCCGACAAGTGGATAGTTTCCAGGTGAATCTAAATGTATCTGTTTTGAATGATGGAGAAACCAAACCATTTCCGGCTGTTTTTATACGGGCGCCTGAGATCGTTGAAGTAGAAAAAGATGCCGTGGTCATTGCCGAATTGTCGGACGGAACGGTGGTTGCGGCACAAGAAGGAAAGTGGCTGGTCACCGCATTTCATCCTGAATTGACCGATGACTATAGATTCCACTGTTATTTTCTCAGTTTGCCCGGTGGCGCCTGATAGAATCTGACTCGTGCAAGATTCAGATAGAGAGAAATAAATAATGGTCAAAAAAGTTGTTTTTTTATCTGAGGATTATGAACTAGAGGGACTGTTCAATAAAACAACGGAAGAGAAGGGCGTGGTCATTACTCATCCGCACCCCCTCTATGGTGGAGATATGTATAATATGGTGGTTGAAAGCATCGCTCATGTATACCATTTGAAAGCATACTCAACCTTAAAATTAAATTTCAGAGGGGTTGGCAATAGTCAAGGGAGCTATAGTGACGGCATTGGTGAACAAAGGGATGTGCTGGCAGCCATTTCGTATCTGGCTGAAACAGGGATAAAAAGGATTGATTTGGCAGGATATTCCTTTGGTGCCTGGGTGAATGCGCATGCCGGACGTCAGGAGGTGCCCGTTGAGAATACGATAATGATCTCGCCTCCTGTGGGATTTATGGATTTTCTTCCCGACTTGGAAATGGATAATCTGAAATTGGTGGTGACCGGTAGCGAAGATAATATTGCGCCTGTAGATCTTATAAGAAAGTTGTTGCCGACATGGAACCCGGAAGCTCGTTTTGAGGTGATCGAAGGAGCCGATCATTTCTACGGAGGATACATAAAGAGTTTAGAATTTGTTCTTTCCGCTTTCCTTTAATTCAAATTGCATTTGTTTATGTTAACCGGAGAATAAGAACGGTGAGATAACCATATAAGGGAGGTATGATCATGACCATTAATGACTGGATTCATACAATTGCAGGCTCGTTTATTATGGTTAGCCCGGTGTTGGGTATTTGGATTCATCCATACTGGTTTTTTTTCACCGCTTTTGTGGGACTTAATCTTTTTCAGTACGGACTGACCAAATTTTGCCCCATGGCAGTTATTTTAAGAAAAATCGGCGTGTCTGAAACACGGGTGTAGAAATGGATCTGTACCCGAATCTTGCAAAATTCAGGTTGTTATGCATCTGATCTGGGTATGAGGGTTCTCAAAATATCTTCTTTTCCAACGATTCCCACAAGCTCTCCCTCGTCCACCACAGGAATGGTATGAAAATTATTGTCCACCATGAGGGCAGCCACTTCCTCAATGCCCGTATCGGGCCTGACGACAATCGGATTTGGCGTCATGGCCTGGGCCACGGTGGTAGCCGCGATCTTCTGAACCTGCTTTTCGAACTCTTTCATGGAGGTAAGGGTAATTAATCCATTCAGGAATGTGAAAAAAGAAGGGACGGGAAGTTTTTTCTGTTGCGCAATAAGATCACTCTGGCAAAGGATTCCCACTAGTTTCCCTGTTTCATCCGTCACGGGAACACCATTGATGCGATTTTCCAGAAGAAGCTTCGTTGCATGGACAATCTCCGTCTCTGGCGAGACTGTGATCAGCTCTTTTGTCATGATATCTCTTACTTTAAGCATAGCATCACTTTCAATTTTCATGAATGGCATGCATGGTTAAGTTGTCGTGTTCCGCTTCCTCTTTACGTTTTTATGTATCTTCTTAAGACACTTCTTATCTTCTCTGGCTAAAGCACATAGCTTTGGGCTGTGAAGATCCCTGCAGTTATCGTGATTATACAAAGGGCATTCAGGATATTTCTTGGACATAGATTTATGCTTTTAAGTTAAGTTGCAAGGTTACCATTTTACCGGGAGGAGGCAATATTGCACTATTCTATAATTTCTACGATTGTGCGTTTCTTTGCTTTGCCAGAAGCAGCATTTAATATGGTTC
>CALANC010000255.1 GCA_937925895.1 uncultured Desulfobacterales bacterium | reverse complement strand
GAAAGCGAAAAAGATCGTACGCTAACAATTCTTATCACACCGTTTATGTCGTGCTCTGCGAGACTTCCTGTTTATATTGTATTAGCAGGTACGTTTTTTGCGTCCCGGGCCGGGACCGTAATCTTCGCCATATATCTTATGGGCATTATCCTTTCCATTATAACCGGTCGTGTCTTCCGTTCGACACTGTTCAGAGGCGCAGACGCACCGTTTGTTATGGAACTGCCGCCGTACAGAATGCCAATGCTAAAAAGCTTGATTATTCACATGTGGGATCGAAGTAAAGTATTTCTAAAGAAAATGGGAGGTATTATTCTGGCAGGCTCTATCATCGTTTGGGCCCTTTCGGCTTTTCCGCGCCATACATCCTATTCTTCCGATTACGACACCGCAATTGAGGAGATTAATTCATCCTTTGAGGCTGAAATTAGTACAGCGAATGATGCCGATAAATCACTGATTCAAAAGAAAAGGGATGCTGCCGTGGCAAAACTGGTTAGGAGCCGGAATGCTGAGCAAGCTGAAAAATCTTTCATGGGTCGTATCGGGAAACTAATCGAACCCCTATTTACGCCCCTCGGAATCGATTGGCGCGGCAGTGTGGCTCTTCTCACCGGTTTTTTTGCCAAAGAGATCGTTGTTAGTACCATGGGTGTACTTTATGCTTCGGATCAAACAGAGGACTCGGACGCTCTAAAAAATGCACTCTTATCTTCAAACATGACACCACTTTCTGCACTTGCAATGATGATCTTCGTACTTTTATATGTGCCATGCCTGGCAACCATATCGATCATAAGGCGCGAAACCGCTTCCCTTAAATGGGCTGCTTTCAGTGTTGTTTACAGCACCTGTCTCGCATGGGGCTTAGCTTTCTGCGTCTATCAAGGGGGAAAAGTGCTCGGATTTAGCTAATTTTGTTTAGAAGACGGTCTAAACATTTGAGATGAAAAAATACGGGGGAAACTCAACCATGTCGTCTTACCAACCCGTTTACATTGAAACCTATAAAAAGGGATGGCTCACTGAAAAGAAAGAAACTGCCTATAGTGCCTTGAATTCATGCACCCTTTGCCCCAGAATGTGTAAAGTCGACCGTTTCTCCGGTCAAGTCGGAATATGCAAAACAGGTGAGAAAGCATTTATTTCAAGTTATAATCCTCACTTTGGGGAAGAGGACCCGCTCGTCGGAACCAACGGATCCGGAACGATTTTCTTTACCCACTGCAACCTTTTATGTATATTCTGCCAGAATTACGACATCAGCCACCTTGGCCGCGGTGAGGAGGTGTCCAATGAGCAACTGTCCGGGATTATGTTGCATTTGCAAAATGCCGGATGCCACAATATCAATTTCGTCACCCCATCTCATGTTGTTCCCCAAATTCTCTCAGCTGTTGAAATAGCTGTAAAGAAAGGTCTGTCCGTTCCTCTTGTGTATAACTCGGGCGGTTACGACCGAAAAGAAACCCTGGAACTTCTTGAAGGTGTATTTGACATCTATATGCCTGATTTTAAATTCTGGAATCCCGAGGTTGCCGAGGCTACGTGCAATGCTAAGGATTACCCGGATATTGCACGTAAGGCACTCATTGAAATGCACAGACAGGTTGGGGACCTCGTTATCAACGACTCGGGGATTGCCGAACGTGGAGTTTTACTGAGGCACCTGGTCTTGCCTGCGGATCTTGCAGGAACGCCTGATATCATGCGATTTGTTGCCCGGGAAATATCATTGAATACCTATGTGAACATAATGCCACAGTATAGACCATGTGGAAGGGCAAATGAGGTAAAAGCCCTTTCTGGCCACCTTTCTCAAAAAGATTATAAGATGGCCTTGGAGACCGCACTGGAGGAAGGAATTAAACGTCTGGACAGCAGGCGGCGAAAGTTTATGATTTTTTAAATGAAACAATACCTTTGGTTGACAATTATTTTACTGCTTATGCCCGGCACTTCAGCATCTGCCGAACGTCTGGCCGTTGCCGCTCCCGTGGCGAATATACGTTCTGGGCCCGGTACCGCATACGATGTCTTATGGAAGGTTGAGACATACTATCCTTTGTTTATCATAAAAAAATCTGGTTCCTGGTATCAGTTCGAGGATTTTGAGGGAGATCAAGGGTGGATTCACAAATCGCTCCTAAAAAAAATACCCTCAATAATAACAAAAACAGAAAAATGCCATATTAGATCAGGTCCGGGGACCGGAAATAGAATATTATTTACGGTTGAAAAAGGAATTCCCTTTAAAGTCATAAAACGTGAAAATAGCTGGATTCACGTTCAACATGCAGACGGTGACAAGGGCTGGATCCACAAATCTTTAGTTTGGTAAGATGCCTGTTCTGTTCATGAACTTTTATCATTCTTCTTTTTATTGAACCTAATTTTGAGGATTTAAGGTTCAAATGATTCCAAATCTGCTTAAAAAAAACAAAAAACTGATCGTTGGTGTCGGCTCGGCTCTTGTTGATATACTGGCACACGAAGACAACGGGTTTCTTGGCAGAACCGATGCCATAAAAGGAGGAATGATTTATGTCAGCAAGGATGATCTGGACCATATTTTTTCACTAATGTCTGGTGAATATCATATTGTTCCAGGTGGTTCTGCCTGTAATACCGCCATTGGAATTGGCAAGCTAGGGGGGCAGGCTCGCTTTGTCGGCAAATGTGGCAAAGACGATATGGCAACATTAATTGAAACAGATTTGATAAACAACAAGGTTGAACCAACCCTTTTTAGATCAACATCACCTACTGGCAGGGTTCTTTCAATCATAACGCCAGATGCCCAGAGGTCTATGTTTACATTTCTTGGCGCATCCTCAGAAACTCAACCTGGGGAGATAACTAAAAAATGCTTTGAAAATGCGGCAATTGTTCATATCGAGGGTTATCTTCTTTTTAACGAGGACTTGATCATGGCAACCGTTAAAGCAGCTAAGGCGGCGGATGCCTATATCTCGCTGGATCTTGCCAGTTTTACAGTTGTTGAAAAATCAAAAAAATTGCTTGAAATCATTGTAAAAGACTTCGTCGATATTTTGATTGCCAATGAGGATGAAGCTTACGCATTTACAGGAGACTCCAACGAATTAAAAGCGCTGAACCGGATGTCGAAACACGTTCATATGGCGGCAATCAAGTTAGGAGAACGGGGAAGCCATATTTCCTACATCAACAAGGTTATAAACGTTGAACCAAAAGGTCCTGTCCATGCCATTGACACGACCGGCGCCGGTGACCTGTGGGCATCGGGTTTTTTATTCGGGCTGGCCAACGGTTATAGTCTTGAAAAAAGCGGTGAACTTGGCTCTGCTTGTGGTTATGAGGTATGTAAGGTAATCGGAGCAAAAATCCCGGATGAGGGCTGGATAAAAATAGGAAAATTACTGGAGGCATAATGGCTAAAAAAAGGATTTCTCGAGCTCGAAAAAGAGATCTCGATCAACCTGATGAATTTATTACCTTTTGGACTAAACTATTCCAATTTTGTTCCGCACGTAAAGCACAATTATCTTACGTTTTCGGAGGTATTTTTGTCCTATTAATCATCATAACCGGAGTCGTATATCATTCAATAAAATCGGAAAACAAGGCCTTTGCCTTGTTTCAGCAAGGTATAGATAAATACCAATCGATTACTAAAAGAGAGGGGCCTGATAAAGCCTACTTTGGGGTAAAGGAGGATTTTCAGCTCATCATAGAAAAATATGCCGGCAGAAAAGGGACAAAACTTGCCACGTTTGTATATGCCAATATATGCTATGCGGCAAAAAATTATGACAAAGCAATAGAGCTATACAACCAATCGCTCGAAG
>CALANC010000254.1 GCA_937925895.1 uncultured Desulfobacterales bacterium | reverse complement strand
TGATACTCTGAATCCACTCAACTTTTACAAAACTACCGATGGTAGCCGGAAACATAATAATCGATGAAGCAAAAATCGGAGGAATCACTCCGGACGTATTTACTTTTAGAGGTAAATGGGTGGTCTGGCCTCCATACATCTTTCGACCGACAACCCTTTTGGCATATTGAACCGGGATTCGTCTCTGCCCTTGTTCCATATAGATAATAAAGGCAACGACGAGAATCATGAGTACAGCCAAAATGATCACGGCAAATATTCCCATTTCACCTGTTGACAGCAGACGGAATGTATTCCCTATGGCATTGGGCATACGAACAATGATACCGGCGAATATTATCAGTGAAATACCATTGCCGATTCCCCGCTCGGTAATCTGTTCACCCAGCCACATGATAAATGCAGTCCCGGCAGTTAAGGTTAAAACCGTCATAAACCTGAATGCCCATCCAGGGCTAATAACGACCGGAGCACCGCCTGGAGAGGTCATGCTTTCGAGGCCTATACTAATACCAAATCCCTGAATGACACTTAACAGTACCGTGCCGTATCGGGTGTATTGCGTAATCTTTTTACGACCCTGTTCCCCTTCCTTTGACAGGCGTTCAAGATGAGGGATGGTGACGGTAAGAAGCTGCAATATAATTGAAGCACTAATGTAGGGCATGATGCCCAGCGCGAAAACAGAGAGACGCTCCAAAGCACCGCCCGAAAACATATCAAAAAGACCGAGTAAAGTTCCCTTTGCTCGGGCAAAAAACGATGCCAGCGCTACACTGTCTATGCCGGGTGTCGGAACGTGCACACCGATACGGTAGACAATGAGCAAAGCGAGTGTAAAAAAAACTCTTTTCTTGAGTTCAGGAATTTTGAATATGTTGCCGAATCCACCACCAATCATATTACAGCACCTCTACATTTCCCCCAGCGGCGATGATCTTTTCCTTGGCATCTTTGCTGATCCCGTTTACCCTTATGGTAAGCGGTATTTTAATCTCACCCTGCCCGAGCAGTTTAATTCCGTCCCTTCTGCCTTTAACAAGCCCCATACGAACGAGTGCTATCTCATCGACGACACTCCCGCTTTCAAATTGAGAAAGGTCGCGGATATTCACCACGGCAATCTTTTTTTTGAAGATATTGGTGAAACCGCGTTTGGGTAATCTCCGGTGGAGAGGCATTTGTCCACCCTCAAAGCCGGGCCTGACACCACCTCCGGAACGGCTATTTTGCCCTTTAGTCCCCCTGCCGGCTGTCTTCCCTTTGCCGGATCCGACACCGCGTCCTACACGTTTTCGATTTTTCCGCGATCCTTTCGGTGGCGACAATTCATTGAGTCTCATCAAATTTCTCCTCAACCTTAACTAAATGCGAAACGGTGTGAATCATCCCGCGAATAGAAGGTGTGTCTTCAAGCTCAACCGTTCTTTGAAGCTTTGTCAGTCCCATGCCACGCAAAACCCTGCGGTGTTTTTCCGGCCTTCCAATCATGCTCCTTACCAAAGTTATCTTTAATGTTTCCGACATTTATTTTTCCTGTTTGTTTACAACCGCCGATACTGTAGTGAATACCGCATGCTTATATTATTTCAACCGTCAATCTTCGACCTGTGAATCAAAGATCTTCTACAGCTAAACCTCTCCGAGCAGCCACCTGTTCCCGGTTCTGTAATTGACACAATCCATCAATGGTAGCTTTGACGACATTATGCGGATTGTGTGATCCCATACACTTGGTAAGAATATCCTGAATGCCTACAGCTTCCAACACTGCTCGAACTGCACCGCCGGCTATAAGCCCGGTACCTTCGGATGCCGGTTTTAAAAAGACCCGCCCCGCACCATACTTCCCGATAACAGTATACGGTATGGTCCCTTCAATTAATGGTACTTCTTGGACCATGTTCTTTTTTGCTTTCTCTATACCTTTTCTTATGGCCTCAGGTACCTCACCGGCTTTGCCAAGTCCAAAACCGACACTACCATCACCATCGCCGACAACAACAATGGCACTGAAACTGAACCTGCGACCACCTTTGACAACTTTCGCCACTCGGTTGATGTGAACAACCTTATCGATTAACAGTGTCTCATCTTTATCCTGTTTGAGCAAAGATCTGCCTCCTTTTAAAAATCCAAACCCGCTTCACGCGCACCTTCAGATACGGCTTTAACGCGACCGTGATATAAAAAGCCATTGCGATCAAAAACAACCTTGTTGATACCCTTTTCAACGGCCCGATCACCCACAAGTTTACCCACGAATTTTGCTACCGCTACCTTGTTCTCAAATTCAGGTTGTTCTTTGGCGTTCTTTTCCATACTCGACGCCGTCACCAACGTGTGACCAATTGAATCGTCAATTACCTGGGCATAAATATGTTTTGCACTTCGAAAAACACTTAACCTCGGCCGCTCTTTGGTGCCAGACAGTTTTTTTCGAATACTGTTTTTTCTTTTCAATCGTGCTTTTTTTCTATCATTCATTGAACCCATATTCTAACACCCTATGTGGCTGCCTTGCCCGAATTTTTCTTTTCTTGGCAACTCCTGTGTCAATCCGGCTGATAAGTGATTCGGCTTACGCTGTTTTAACCCCCGTCTTCCCGGCTTTGCGTTGAATACGCTCTTGGGCATATTTTATGCCTTTGCCTTTGTATTGTTCGGGAGGTCTTAGTTGCCTGATTGATGCTGCAGTTTTTCCCAGTAATTCTTTATCAATACCGTTAAGTCGGATGACATTCTTTTTATCGATAGAGGCTGAAATTCCCTTGGGAAGATCAAAACTAACAGGATGAGAATGCCCGAGGGTAAAGTCAATGCGGTTCCCGTTGAGCATGGCGCGATAACCTATACCGTGTATCTCCAGTACTTTTTCAAATCCCTGGGTCACGCCGGTAACCATATTGTTGACAAGAGACCGTGTAAGTCCCTGCAACGCGCGGCTTTGTCTGTCATCCTTTACAACATGCACTTCTATTACACCGTCTTTTATCTCGAGTTCGACAGCCGGGTGGATTGACCTTGAAAGCGTTCCTTTTTCGGCTTTTACGGTTATTACCCGGTTTTTATAATCGATTGTTGTCTTATCCGGTATCTGAATCGGTGTTTTACCCACTCTTGACATTGGCCATCACCTCCGGTTTACCAAACATTGCAGAGAACCTCACCGCCCGCTTTTTCAGCTCTTGCCTTCTTATCCGTCATGATGCCCTTGGAAGTGGATAAGACGGCAATTCCCAAACCGTTTAAAACCGGTTTAATGTCCTTGCTTCTTACATAAACTCTTCTACTGGGTTTACTCACACGTTCGAGCCCAAAAATCGCGTTGTTCTGATTTTTGTCATATTTCAGGTATATACGTAAAATACCTTGTTTATTATCCTTGATGGATTTATAATTTTTAATAAACCCTTCTTCCTTCAATATCCTGGCCACGTCCGTCTTCAACTTAGACCCGGGGATATCGACACTGTTAAATTTTGCCTTT
>CALANC010000253.1 GCA_937925895.1 uncultured Desulfobacterales bacterium | reverse complement strand
TTAACATCCCGCTAACTTGGCTCGAAATGCCAATGCAAATGAACATGCGTTAATGGGTAGGCAAAACTAATATTCACCTTTAACCAGAAGGAGGGGGCATGACAAAAGCGGACTTGATTGAAAAAATGGCAAAGGATGCGGGAATTACAAAAGTGGCTGCCGGCAAGGCCTATGAATCATTTTTGGATGGCTTGCAGGGAGGACTGAAGACCCGCGGTAGCAAGGTGACTTTGGTTGGCTTTGGCACATTCAAAAAAGTTTACCGGAAACTCGTAAAGGCCGGAATCCTCAGACAGGTGAGCAGATTAAGATTAAGGGAAAAAATGCCATAACGTTCAAGGCCAGCAAGAACTTCACATAAGACAGACGGACAGAATTTTATTGGGGCAGGGCGATTCACATTAAATTGCCCTGCCTTTTTAATTTTAGCCATAAAGATTCTCAATCCACCTCATCGCTTCGGTATCGCTGACCTTACCAAGATATCTCTGTGTGGTCGATAAGCTTGAATGGCGAAGCACTATCTTCGAAATTATCTCAATTGGCGTGCCGGCCCGGCTCGCAAAAGTCGCCGCATGACGCCTGAGATCGTGCGGACTCAAATGGATACCAACCATTTTGCCAGCCTTAACCACAATAGACCATGCAGCTGTATAGCTTATCGGGAAGATTTTAGAATCCGGAGGTAATTGAGCTGACTGAATGTATTCCTTGAGACGGTCAGATATTTTTTGTGGGATGAAGGCAACCTCAGCCTCCCTTCCGCCCTTTGTATCAGACAAAATCAGTTTGCATCCTTGGCAGTTCTTGGGTCGAAGATTCAAAACCTCTCCAATTCTCAAACCACCTCTTGCCATCAATTCCATCATCAAACGATTTCTCGGATTTTCTGTGCGAAAGATGATTTCATCAATGACATCTTTCTCGATCATCGGCCAAAGTTTGGCACCCCTGCTTCTAAATGTCTTTTTGAGAGTAGGCGAATCACATGGGTTATTCAATGATGGCAGAAATGTGGATTGGATATGATTGAAAAAGGATTTGAGGTTGGAATAACGGAGTCGTTTGGTTGTTTGCTTGGCATTTGCGGTAAGCTCGGTAAGAAACCCAAGGATATCGTCCGGCGTTATTGATTCTATCTCTCTGTCACCAAATTCGACTTGAAAATACCCGAGTACATAACTGTAATTACGGTACGTATTTTTTTTTGGAATTGGTCTTGTGATAGTCGAGGAAATTTTTAACAGTCTGGTTTGTTTTCATGGTGTACCTCCTTAGTTTGGGTTATAATGGTCAGGCCCATACCATAGGCCAGGAATAATGTTATCATTTTTGATTAGGGCGATTCAAGTTGGAGATGCTAAATCAAAATTCGAGGATGATGTACCTGCAATAGTAGCAGCTTTGAGAACCAACACTTGGAGTCTGCCTTTTATAAGCTATTCAGGAGTGTGTAATCATGAAATACGGGGCCATGAATTTTCCAATCCGGCCTGTGGTACAGGAAATCGAAGCCATAGCTGCCCTGGGGTTTGACTATTTCGAAATGAGTATGGATCCGCCTGAAGCTCATTTCACGACGCTCCGAAAAGCCAGAGCTGAGATCCTGAAGGCACTCGACGATAACCATCTGGGGCTGGTCTGCCATCTGCCAACATTTGTATCGATCGCAGATCTGACCGAAAGTATCCGTATAGCGTCGTTGAATGAGATGTTAGAATCACTCGATGTCGCCGCTGAATTGAGAGCTGCCAAGGTAGTGGTTCATCCCGGGGTAATAAGCGGATTGGGTGTTTTCGTAAAAGAACAGGCCATGGAATATGCCATGCAGAGTATGGATGCGATTTACGATAAAGCCAAAGAATTGGGTCTGCAACTTTGCCTGGAAAACATGTTTCCACGGTATCTCACTTTTGTATCTCCCGACGATTTTTGCTGTGTTTTTGAAAAATATCCCGGAATGATGATGACCCTGGATACCGGGCATGCCAACATCGGGGGGGATGCAGAAAGGGCTCTAAAATTTATCCATTGTTTCAAAAGACGCCTGGGCCACGTGCACATCAGCGACAACAACGGTAAACGTGACGATCACCTGCCGGTGGGTGGGGGTAATTTTGACTTTAGGCGATTTATCAGCGAACTTAAAAAAAGCGGCTATGACGACACCATAACACTGGAAATTTTCACGGACAACCGGGCGGACCTGGTGCTAAGCCGGCAAAGGGTGAGTGACCTGTTGGCCAGTGCGTAGAAATGGAATTTTCTAGCACTCATTAAACCTTCAACCAAGTTGAAGGTCCAAGCGTTGTTTTATATAATTGCTCTATCGAAATTAACACCTCAAAGGACCATCGCTAAAGGCCAAAATTTGTCACGCGTTATGACAGCGTTTCCATGAAAAAGCGATACTCTGGACATTATTGTAGAATTTGCGGTGCCATCAAGCCGAACGAAAGATTTTCAGGAAAAGGGCATCGGAATCATATTTGCAAGGAGTGTTCTCGAAAACCGAAGGTTGAGATTAATGAGATAGATATGGAAAATGAAATTTTCGGATATTTGAAACAATCCCATATTTCCGAAAAAAATGTGAAACGCTTAAAACAATTGGTCGACTCAGAAAGCGATAAAATAGCTAAATTGGCCAATATTGTTTTAGAAGTCGCTGATGTAAAACCGTATAAGAGACGGCGGCTCAAGGTATTGGCAAGGGAAAGGCGTGACCTTTTGCAAAAATTGGAAGAAACAGGCCTTATTTTAGCACATCATAATTAATAGCCCCAAAGGTACTTCTGTCGGCAGACTATCTCCTCATATACCACATATAGTGTTCTGAAATTATTGAATAAAGCGTTGATATAATCATAGAACCTCTATGGCCTGAAAATCTCAATATTTGCTGAAATCTCCTATTTCGCAGTTGTCCAGACTGCTATAATTTGTATTCGAAGCCTTTGAGTCCAACCAATTAATCTGTCTTGACAAAGTTCACATATATGTTAACATATAGATCCGATGCGGAAAATAATATTTTACAGAACAGTTTCAGGACAACATCCGATCGAAGACTTTCTGGACCAGCTTCCAGCCAAATCGGCCCAAAAAGTGAC
>CALANC010000252.1 GCA_937925895.1 uncultured Desulfobacterales bacterium | reverse complement strand
TGTAATCTTCAGTATATCCACTTGTGAGTATTATTTTTAAATCAGCATTAATTTTTTTCAATTGATCAAAAGTATGTCCGCCATTATGGGGCATTTTCATATCCAAGATTACCAGATCAACTTTATCTTGATAATTTTCATAAACTTCAATTGCTTCTTTTCCGTCTCTGGCCTCCAATACTATATAACCCAATTTTTTGAGCATTAGTGCACTGACATCCAGACATATTTTATCATCATCAGCAAACAAAATCACAGGTTGCCTGTTTTTCGTTTTTATATCTTTGATTTGCATGATTGAATACTAACTCCTTAAAAATCCTTTTTTTTATCCCCACTTTTTTTCATCCTAAAGATACCCTCCGGGGTAGTGACTTCTTTTCCCTGTATCATTTCAGCCAGTAAGGGTGTTAGCGGATCAAAAACATCGACTAACTTTTCCAAAACGAGTTTTTCAGGAATTCTTTGCCAATCATCGCTGTTAGAAACTTTAAATTCGTAGTGTGATATCTCAAATTGCATTTATTTAAGGCCCCATAACTTAAAAGATTGAAAATATTAATCGATTGATAATCACTCCGTCACTTATGTTATCGACATAATTGATGATATCTTTAGAATAGTTATCAATTTAGGTTCAAAAGTATTGATATGCTCAACAAGAGCTTCCAATTGGCTTTTGGTATAAGTGCGTTTTGGGAAAATATTGCCAGGGAAAAACGGACACAAAAACGGCAAGGTGGTATCTAAGCTTTAAGATCAATGTGCTTAATATTTTTAACGCGAAGTCTCATAGTATCCATTAGTTCAATCTTTAAAATACTCTCGGCCATTTTAAGCTCAATCAGAAGGTTTACAGGTGGTGCAATTCCGACAATCTGATATTTTGCCAGTCTATAGCGGAGATGCTCTACGTTTTTTTTTATAATATCGAGAGATTTTTTCTCTTTAACTTTAGACATATAAAAAATTTCGGTCTTTTTTGCGTTGGGCTTTAGAATAAAAATATTGGGAAGGTGAATCGCTGCCGAGAACTGGAGGCCGACGTCAGAAAAAAATGAGCGCCTGAGAAGCCGTGTTTTGCTATCTAAGCGATTAAGAATGTTTCCGAAGGGGTGGATTTTGGTGGGGTGGGATTTATTTATTTTTTCCTTTGATACTTTTTAATGAGATTTGAACTTAAGCTCTTTGAAAATTTGGAGGACAGAGTCGCTTATCTCTGTCTCTGTTGGGATAAAAAATGGGTATCACATATTTCTGGGTGCGTTAAAGGTTGTTGTATATTGGTAAATCAGGTTTTAGATACCACTTTTATTCTGCCGTTAAAGTCCATTTGTGATGATTACATAAACACTATATTTTGAAAATATTACAACTTTGGAAATTTTACAGATATAAAGCGTATATCACAACACTTTTCAGATTGTAGATTACATAATGACAAATATACAAAATTTTCCCCTCAGAAAAATTGTATATTCCGTGCCTCAACACATAGTCGCTGAAATTTTTATAAAGCGTACACCAATCAAAACCTCAACAGACCTCTTGTGATGTATTCTTTTCTTTTACTTGAAACCTTAGCAAGGTTTCAAAAAAGGGGGTCAAAAATTCAGACGGCGATATTGGAAAATCAAATTGATTTCCCCCTGATCTACGTTTCTTATAATAATATTTTCTATATTCCCTGATAATTGTTCCCTCAGAAAATTTATGATCGTACCTTAATAATGAACCAAGGACCGAGTGCCAAGGCCATTGAATCCGCATCCAATATTATGGAGAACCGAGTTAAAGGCGACCACAGTCCAAGGCGCACGGACCAATATCAATGAATTAAGGAGGAGTAGACATGGACATCGGACCTTGGGGCTTGATCAATTTGTGAATT
This sequence comes from uncultured Desulfobacterales bacterium, assembly GCA_937925895.1. Taxonomy (GTDB): domain Bacteria; phylum Desulfobacterota; class Desulfobacteria; order Desulfobacterales; family UBA11574; genus CALANC01. The sequence goes on along the minus strand of CALANC010000252.1, from coordinate 1,722 downwards.
TAACGATGGAGAGCTTAAAATTTAGGACAGGATAATTTGGTGGCTACCAGTTTTACCAGGTTTACTTTTGGCTTCGTGCCTTTATCGAATCTTAGGTTCAGTTTTAGTCATAGGCGTTTTGACCTAATAATTCAAACTAAAGGCCACATGCAAAATGTAACATGCGGCCTTTTCTTGTAAATCTTTTAAATTAAACTCAGTTTGGTATTTCAAATATAGGTCATAATTATACACTAATCACGTCTGCATAAAAACTCCCTCACACCATTCCGATAGATGAATGACTTAACCGTTCGAAATTCTGAGAACATGTCTGTAATTATTCTATTGCTATAATAATTCCGGGGCAGATCAAGGTGGTCCTGAAGACGAAAGCTGACCTTATAGCCGCCCTGAATGATAAAGGAATGTATTTTCTCAGGTGCCCATTGTGCTTCAAAACTTGTTATCGTTATCATCCCCTTTGGCTTAAGTAATGTGTGACAAATTTTCACCAGGCTGCCGATTTCATTTTCATTTAAATGATCAATAAAATCCCACAGATTTATTCCATCAAAACTATGTGGTACGTAATCTAAATGATCCAATACATTTTTAGCCGGTAAACCTTTACGTCTAGTCCGGTCTAATCGTAAAAACATATCGCATACATGAAACCGTTTTAACCTTTGCGCGAAATATATGATATTTTCTTCACAAATAGGTCCTAAATCAAGAACCTCAGCCCTCGAGTTTTGGTCAAGTATTTCCAGATACCTTTGAAGCATCATGCTGGAATAGTCAGCAAGGGAGGGTTCAGCATGAGAATAATCATAAACTGGTACAGTTGGAGTCGCCAAAAATCAATTCCCCTTATCATTCTCTTGGGCCGTTTGGTTTTTTGGCTCTTTAGCCAGCTGAGTAGTTGCAAAGGTTGTTGGTTTTCCGGCCGATGCCGCCTTTCTATGAGGCTCTTTATCAAGTTCAATAGACCCCTTAAAATAAGCACCGTCTTCAACTGAGATATTTTTTGCTCTGATATCGCCCATAAAATCGGCCTCTTTGGTGATTTCAACTTTGCCTTGAGTCTTGATATTTCCAATCATTTGGCCGCTGACCTTTACATTCTGGGCATTGATCTCACCTTCAACCCGCCCCTTTGAACCAATTGTAAAATTATTCTTTTCCATCAGAACGTTACCTTTCATTGACCCTTCGATAACAATATGTTCCTCTCCGCGAATGTCACCTTCAATAGAGATTTTTTCGCCAATGACTGTTTGTTCTGTTGTCGTTTCTGGTCGCGAAATCGGTGTGACCGTTCTCTGTTCTGTTATTCTTTCATAAGCATCGCCCTTGTCATCTTCAGGTTTTTTGCCTTTTTTTAACATGTTGCCTCCTTGCGTTTTGGGTGCATTGTTATCCTATAAAATCCCAGACAAAGTCTGGCGTGTTTAATGACTGGTTTTACCCAAACCTCCGATTTCTTGAGAATTTAATAACCATAATGAAAAATACGATATTTTTTGTAAGTTATTGGTATATTAGGAGCAATCTGTCAACCAGAAATAAGAAGGAGGTAGAAGGAAAAGCATCGGTAATCCTTGGGGTATCCAAGATTCATGAAGGAGGAGACATGAATCTCGGACCATAGGCCTTAATCAGGTTGGTAATTCAAACAAGGGAGAAGCGAAAATGTTAGATAGGAAAACGCGGCGGCTACCAGTTTTACCAGATTTTTCG
>CALANC010000251.1 GCA_937925895.1 uncultured Desulfobacterales bacterium | reverse complement strand
ATCGAATGGCGGACCGACTATCAACCTTCAGATGACATCAAGGACACCGAGCCTTTGCCGACCGTTTACCCGATCCAGCGACTGTTCGTCTCAGTAGCATGGCTTGTGTGGTTTCTCGGGGGTGTCGCGGCCTTGGTCTTGGCTTGGAGCACGAGGCAAAATGTTTTCACCGTTATATACGCAACACTCAGTAAATCTTTCCCTATCGGCAATATCAATTTGAGCCTTTTGGGCCTGCTTTTTGCCGTTTTGATCCTATTTCTCACGCTAATTCTCACGCGGCTTGGAAGTTACATCCTTTCCGAAAAAATATTTGCAGAAAGTGATCTGGAACCGGGCCTTCAGGATTCCATCACCACCATATCCACCTACGTGCTGTGGGGCTTGGCAGTTATTTTGGCCTTAAGCGTCCTGGGTGTCAGTACGACCTCTTTAACCGTAGTGTTCGGCGCCCTGGGCATCGGCCTTGGATTCGGTCTCCAGGCCATTTTCAACAATTTCGTCAGCGGTATTATTCTACTTTTTGAGCGACCCATTCAGGTAGGAGACGCCGTGCAAATCCAGGGCGTCTGGGGAACCGTCAAAAAAATCAATGTGCGTGCTACGATGGTTCAAACTTTTGACAACGCCTCTCTCATTATTCCCAATTCCGAGTTCATCAGCAGCCAGGTTACCAACTGGAGTTTCAAGGAATCGAGCCTTCGCCGCAAGGTCAATGTAGGGGTGGCTTACGGTTCGGATACCGAACTGGTGCGCAAAACACTGCTGGAGATTGCAAATCAGACGAAAAATGTGCTGAAAAAACCCAAACCTGATGTGATCTTCGACGACCACGGCGACAGTGCGCTGATATTCACCCTGCGCTACTGGACTACGGTTGATTATTATTACCCCACTTATTCCGATATCCGTTTTGCCATCGACCGGCTGTTTAAGGAAAGAGATATCGAAATCGCCTTCCCCCAACGAGACATTCACATTCGATCCATACTTAAAGACCAAGAGCAACTTGAAGCATCAAAAGAAGAAGAAAAGACCTCGGACAACCGTGAAGCCGAAGGCGAGACGACCAAACAGAGACATCAGGCATAACCGATACAAACGAAAAGACCCCAAGTGAATGAACTTATGAATGCGCAGGAATATTATCGCCGCGTGATTGATCGCTTGAAAAATTGCTATCAATTCAGCCATTATGTAATTGCGGCGGGCCAGGAACTTGTTGCCGAGGGGTATGACCCTGCATTTCCGGCGGCAGCAGAACCGGTCAACCATCTTGAAAATCTGACACTTCAAAGAGGGTTTCAAGTTCATATCCCCATTATTGGAGAGCGATCCCAATCTGTGCTGATGCCGATTGATTTTGAGATCTTTTTGGCAGAAGAAAACCACAAGCTGTATGCAGACCCGGTCGCTCAGAAGGAATTGTTTAATCACACCCTTCCCGTTATAAGGTTTCTTGAAACCCTTTTGCGTTCAAGGGGGATGCCGTACATGCTGGATTACACGCCTTCGGGTGCCCACATTCTATTTCAGAATCTTTTAGGATATCGTGCGACCGAAGAATTAAAAACCATCGGTTATCTGGAAGAAGATCTCATCAAGGCCTGTAATTACATCGACCCGAATGACATCCGCCGCTGGTACGGAATTTCGCCGGATGCGGCCCGCGTGTTCAGCGGACTCGGCAAAATTGCCGAATACATCGCCCTGCTGACGATGGAGGCCTTCAAGGATAACGCATCAAAAGGTCTGCTCCCGGTGACCATCTCCGACATTCAGGACTGCTGTCTGAATTTTGATAATTCCTGGTGCGAAGGATCTCCGTTTATGCGCTCTCTTCGAAGCCCTTTCAGCTTGCACAAAAAAAACCAGGAAAAATACGGCAAGCAACACCAGCCGCCCCTGGTGGATGTGATCGGTACTTACTTTGACGGCCGCAAAGCCGCCGAGGAATCAAATATCAATGTTATCCTTGAGTGCATGTGGGATCTTGAAAAAGCAGCAAACCATGCCCAAGGGTTTTCCGGTTTTATCCCCTGTTCCAATGAAACCTTGATCGATTTTATCGGGGAGTACAAATCCTCCGACCTTTACGGTTTTCACCAGGAGTTCGACCGCCAGGAGGATATTCCCAGGGGATCTGCCTTAGAGTACGCCAGAAAGGAGGCCAACATTCCGGAATGGACCAGAAATATCCTTCACTTCCCCAATCCCGCGGCACTTCAACCCCAGAAAATGATAGGGCTGGTTTACGATTTTCTGATCCACGCGCACTGGCAACCCAAACACATTGGCAACGTGCTGCGGGATATCTATCAAAACCCTGCATTTAACTGGACCCAGGATTTTATTAAGTACCCGGCCGAAGAAAAAGCCAATTTCTGGGCCAGAACCTACAGCGCGGTTGCCCTCTGGCAGACGAACCGGCTGCGTGTATAGTCGACACTCGGTGTCGGCTGAAAGTGAATATGTATTTTTAAATAGGGGGGCCAAGATGAAAATCTTTAAAAAAATCATGGTGGCGTGCGACCTGTCAAAGTATTCGTTCCAGGCCATCAAACATGCCGCCGAACTGGCTGAGAGCCTGAAGGCCGAATTGCTCGTCATCAATGTTATCAATCAGAGAGACTATTTGGCCGTGAAGGAAGCCATGACCGGAATAGTGGCGATGGGGGGCGATATTACCGTATCAACGAAAGAATACATCGATGATATGAAGGAAGACCGCTCCGCGGAAATCAAAAAATTGGTCGAAGCGGTAGGGTGCGAGCACCTGATGGTAAAGATTAGGTTTCGTACCGGCGTACCTTTTGAAGAACTGGTTGAGGCCGTAAAAAAAGAAGATGTCGATATGCTGGTGATGGGCACAAAAGGCCGCAGCAACCTTGCCAGTGTTCTTTTAGGTTCAACCGCCGAAAAGATGTTTCACCATTGCCCAGTGCCGCTTCTGAGTGTTCGGCCACAGGAATCTTAGTCGAATCGAAGCTCTGATTTACAATTACCTGGAAAATCTCGCGACGCCGGGTTACCCTATGGTGTTTGTAAAGGAAAAATAATTTAAAACGTTCACTAAACATTTTTATATGGAGTTTTCCCAATATGAAAATATCAGATAACATAATGATAATAAAGAAAAATTTGTGGCTTATCTTTGCTGTTATCGTTTGTGCTTTAGCGGTTCATTTTCCGGCGGAATGGTCAAACCAATCAACCCATTCTTCTGCGTTTGCGCAGGAATTGGATCCAGCGGCACAAAAAATCGCCGTTATGCCTTTCTATAAAGTTAGCCAATTTTTCTTTACACTTGTAAATCCCATAGAGGAAAAATGAATCCGTCGCCAGTTATTGCATATTTTTCTATGGAAGTCGGTCTTGAACCGAAAATGCCGACCTACAGCGGTGGGCTGGGCGTTCTTGCCGGCGATACTTTGAAGGCCGCCGCCGATTTGAACATTCCCCTGATAGGCGTAACCCTTTTATATCGCAAGGGATATTTCCGCCAGCGTCTGGACGACCAGGGAAACCAGACCGAAGAACCAGAAGAGTGGTATCCTGAGGAGTTTTTAGAACCACAACGTCTCCAAGTCTCCATTCCCATGTTAGGCCGAACCGTACATATTCGCGTTTGGCGCTACCTTACACAAGGTGTGAACGGATACGATGTGCCGGTTTATTTTCTTGACACTGCCGTTGATGGAAACGATGACTGGGATCGATCGTTAACCGACCAATTATACGGAGGAGACGACTTCCACAGGTTGTGCCAGGAAACCATTCTCGGTTTAGGAGGCATGGCCGTGCTCCGTGCTCTCGGATACAAAAAAATCAAGGCGTTTCACATGAATGAGGGCCACTCCGCCTTGCTGGCGCTGGCCTTGTTGGAAGAAAAAAAACAGGGTGAGGGGTTGGGTACCGTAAATATAGAGGACATCGATGCGGTGCGGCAGCAGTGCGTGTTTACCACTCATACACCCGTACCGGCAGGCCACGATAAGTTTCCTATACAGATGATACGGCAGGTGCTGGGCGATGAGCGGTCCAATTTCTTGGAAACCTTCGGGTGCTTTGTGGAGGGATCTCTGAATATGACCTATCTGGCGCTTTATTTTTCGCGTTATATTAACGGCGTATCCCACCGGCACGAGTCGATTTCTCAGGATATGTTCCCGGACTATCCGATCAACTCCGTTACCAACGGCGTACACGCCCTTACCTGGACCACACCTCCTTTTCGGCGACTTTTCGACCGCCACATCCCCGAGTGGCGGCACGACAACCTGTATTTGCGGTATGCTACTTGCCTTCCGCTGGAGGAGATCATCGCCGCCCATACGGAGGCCAAACGCAAATTGCTTGCACAAGTGCAGCAACGGACCGATATCGAGCTGGACCCGGCGGTGATGACCATCGGTTTTGCGCGACGTGCCACGCCCTACAAGCGGGCCGATTTAATTTTTGCCGATATTGAACGATTAAAGCAGATGGGCTCACAGGTCGGACCCATTCAGTTAATTTACGGAGGAAAAGCACACCCCCGGGATGAAAACGGCAAAGATATGATCCGGCGCATTTTTCAGGCCGAAAAAGCCTTGCAGGACCAGCTAAAAATCGTCTATCTGGAAGAGTACGATATGGAATTGGGAAAAATGATCTGTGCCGGGGTTGATGTGTGGCTGAACACGCCCCAGAAACCCAGGGAAGCTTCCGGCACCAGCGGCATGAAAGCGGCACTCAACGGCGTTCCCAGCCTGAGTGTTTTGGACGGTTGGTGGATCGAGGGTCATGTGGAAGGAGTGACCGGCTGGTCCATTGGCGACAACTGGAAAGCTGAAAGTGATCCTGCCGCTGAGATTTCTTCGTTGTACGGTAAACTTGAGTCCTTGATCCTACCCATGTTCTATCAGCAGCCGTACAAGTATGCCGAAGTCATGCGGTCAGCCATCTCTCTTAACGGCTCGTTTTTCAACGCCTAGCGGATGATGTTTCAGTACTTGAAAAATGCCTACGCAGAGGACGAAAGCGCCTGACCGGTTTATGGTACTGAAGTTCTTTTTAGATATTGGCTTATGAGTTCCTGTGCTCACCTTCGCTACGACCGAAAGGATTTTTTATCGATAAATGAGAAAAATGATATAAATGAAGTATATGCCCACGGAAACGACACCCTCCCAACGGTCCAGCGAGCGTTTTTTCCCGGTAAACATGAAAATAAACAATAACAGGCTTGCCGGAATCACCATGCCGAGATCGAGATTGCTTATGACGCTAAAAGGCAACGGATGAACGATGGAGCTGATGCCGAGAACAAAGAAGATGTTGAAAATGTTAGAGCCAACCACGTTGCCGATGGCGATGTCGGTGGTTCCTTTGGCGCCGGCAACGATATTGACGAACAGTTCCGGCGTGGATGTGCCGAAAGCAACCACGGTCAAACCGATCGCCAGATCGGAAATGTTGAACCGTCTGGCGACGGAAGACGCCCCGGCAACGAGAAAATCCGCGCCTTTGATCAGAAAAACAAATCCTATTATGAGCAGAATATAAGGCAGCATTAAAAACTAATTTCCAAAACCTCAAATGCTGGAAATCATCTGGGCGCGGTATCCGATTTTTTTCGGCCGACAATTAAAGAAGACAGCACGCCGATGATAAATCCGGTCAAGGCCGTAAAAAAGAGCAGTACCGCTCTAGGCATGGTAAAGGAAAAAAAGAGGATTTTCGTCTGAACGCTCTCGGTATTCTGCAAAACCACGATGGCGACAGACAGAGCCAATACAAGTATTCCGATCATCTTGGCACGTTTCATTGCGATTTATCCTTTGTTAAAATATTGAATTTTTCTCCGGTTACAATTTGAAACGCTTGGTTCAGGTTAAAATTGCTAGATTTTATATTATCAGAATTCAAAATCATAGCCCACTCCAAAGAGGAACTGAGTGTCGGTGTGTTTATTTTCGGCCGTCGGCTCACCTTTATAATCAACATCGTACTGGATATTGGCGTAAAAGTTTTTGACCAATGGCAGGCGGCATTCGAGCCGGGTCAGGCTTTGAAACGGGTTGCGATATGTGTCAGAGTAAAATGGTTTTTTTCGTCAAGAATATCACAACCATTTTACACGCTTGAATAATCCGACCAGGATTACAGCCAAAACCACTAAAAATACTGGCACGATCAGAAAGGACAGTTTATTTTCAGCCCCGGGAATGCCTCCCACATTGATGCCAAGGAGCCCGGTAATAAGGCCAAGCGGCAAAAAGATTGCCGCTACAATCGAAAGCAGATACATGGCCTTGTTCATCTGTTCCGATAATCGGTTGTTTAATTCTTCCTGGGTTATTGCGGCACGGTCTCTAGCAGAGTCAATATCTTCGACAAATCGGGATGTGCGTTCCGTCAGTTCTCTGACATGAACCCTGCTTGCCTCATTCAACGCGATACACAATTGTGATCATCCAATCCGCATAGTCTGGATATAGCTTTTTCATGAAACCTATCACTCTTTGTTTGAACGTTGTCTCTATGATTGCAGTCTGACCTGGCCACAGGCGAAACTTGACCCGCAGATAGCGCCAGTTGCCACCTTTGGCTTCTTTTACTCCGAAAATTTCGGGCTTTTCCAAAATAATGGACTTTTGTTGATTGTACAACCCCGTTGCAATGGATTTAACCGCTTCTATCACCGTTTTTTCCTCGATTTCATCAGGAAGTTGGATATCCACATACCCTCGGATGGCTCCTCGACGAAACCGGCTGATTATAGTGATATTGCGGTTGGGAACATAAATCGTCTGGCCATGAAATAGATGACAAAAGTAAGACCGCTGACGAGGATAGTGGTCACAGTGGCAAATTTGGGGTATCGACGGGGAAAGCTTTCCGTGGTCGAAGCTTCTGCTCCCAGTTTCAAAGTAAGCATCCACCGGCTCAACCGCTTGAGTCCTTGAACCGCAAAATGGGCAAGAATGGCAAGCAACACAATGACAACAATTCGAAAGCCAGGGGGAATCGTCATTATTAAATCACCTGGTTCCATGTCGTATCCCTTTTGGTTTGATAAAAATCCTATTTCTGAAAGTGAAACAAGCGAAAATTTTCCGTTGTACACTGTTCTCCTGCATGCCTAGTCATCATCGTTTTGACCGTCTGATCCGGATGTTTCACTTCAGCGATTTCTGATAATAGGGAATTCCCTCGGAAATATACCTTTCAATATTGGTGACCCGAGCCGAAGGAGCCGAATGGGTGGACAAGAATTCCGGAGGTCGAGGGTCTGCTTTGCGGTCCATTCTTTCCCAAAAAGGATTCGCCGATCGCGGATCGTATGATCGATATACTTGCGGACAAAAGATCAAATTGCAAATACTACTTCATGGGCTCCATTAAGGTTTCTATGATCCGCATTGCCCGGGAAGATCTTGAGCGCATTGAGTGCTTGACCAGCCGCCCAATTTTGTCTATATCTATCACGGTTCATAAAAATTTAAAATCATTTTTCTTCCTGCACCCGGAGTTGAAACCCCTGTTTTCCAATAAGGTCTTTGGACAACTGTAGCTGCCTGTGCCATAATGTTGCTGGATTGATTCTATATCGCAAAGACAAATTTTATCCAATCAACTAATTGAGGAGCTCATGGTACTTCCACATTCTATATTTAAAGATGCACCTGATATTATCCCGCCGTCTCTTACGAAAGGAATGAGTATCACAGATCTGGTCAATGCTTTCGGGAAAACTTCCTTTGAAGCCAGAAATGTCTACCGGGGAGCACGACTTTACAAGCGTATGATTGAACATGACGACGTGATCTGGCTCGGCATCGCCGGTGCCGGTGTTGCCGGCGGCATGGGCGGAATGATAATTTCTCTTCTAGAGGCCGGTTTCATCGATGTGATATGTTCAACCGGGGCGCAAGTCTACCATGATTTGCATTTTGCTTTCGACCTCCCCGTCAAAGCCGTTTCTCCCTCTTTTGACGACGATATTCTAAGGCGCCATGGTGACACACGAATTCATGATATCGGTATTCGCGATAAAGAAACCCTTCAGGCACAGGACAAAATCATTCGTGAATTTGTCAAAGACTGTTTTAATGAACATCTGTCAAAAGATGGTCTTTCAAGCTGGGAATTTAATTTCGCATTAGGAACCTGGGTCTTGGAAAACAGCAAATACCCTGAGCGAAGGTTTGTCGCCAGAGCAGCCGACCTAAAAGTTCCAATATTTTGGGATTCGTTGGCCAATCATTCCATCACCATGAATTTAGTCCAAACAGATCGGGAAGGATTTCCGATAACCTTATCAGCACAAAAAGATATATTTGATTCGGCAGCCATCGTTTTTTCAACCGGGCAAACAGGTTTCATCGAACTTGGTGGTGGTGGCCCCAAGAATTTCATTCAGCAAACCGGACCAACAATCAATCAAGTTCTTAAAATTAAATTTGAAGGCGCTGAATGCGGGATTCAAATCGGCACAGCCGTTGAAAGAGAGGGTAGTTTGTCCGGCTGTAGTTTCAGCGAATCGGTAACCTGGGGTAAGTTCCGTTCGGCAGATGACCAAAAGCTAGTTCAGATTTGGGGAGAATATAGCGTCATTTTCCCTATTTTAGCGGCCTATGCTTTAGAAAATTGCCCGAAAAAATCATCCAAAAGTATAATCACACAAATGCCAATTTTTTTAACAAACCTGGAAAAAGCAAGATAAAATTACAGAGAATAACTTATCGTTAGCTGGGAAAAAATCCTCGATCACAATATATGGATGTGAGTTAAAAAGATAGCCCTTTGCGATTTAGAGTCTGAAGCTTGACTCTCTTTCTGATATAGACCGGAATATTCTGAATATGGTGTCAAAAATTATGCCCGTCGTGCTGCTTATTCCCAAGAAATCTAGCCTTTATTCCGGTTAACTTCTTGAAGTTTTTGTTAAATGTGTAGTCCTGACCCATCTGTTTTTTCAGTCATCGGACGATGGCAAATCCCAGGCGGAAGGCGTCATGCCGTTCATTGTAATGGAGCAAAGTTTCCGCATATCCGCTGAAATATTGGGCCTGCAAATAAACGTTCAGGCTTTTTCCCAAAAGCTGGCTCATGGGATAGGTCAAATCTAGCTGAATCGAACCCCCTTCCTTGCCCCAAAACAGGTGGGAGTTCAGGGCGATACCCTCGGGATTGAGTACACCCGCTTCTAAGTCGAAATAACCCCGATAATCGTCAAGATCTTCGTTGGTTTCATCTTCGTTTTCCACATAAGTGTATATCTTGGGAGCGATCTTGACATGATATGGACCAAAGAGGTGAATGCCCATGACGGGCCTGATGTAAAGGTAGTTTGTGCTGCGGGAATCCTCGCCGCCCTTGCCGTTGGATTCGTGCTGAAAACCGCCTTGTATGCCGAATGCGGATATGCGATCGATGCCATGTTCGATCTTGGGAAGCAAGTAGAAAACCTCTGGCATGTAGCTGGTGTCGTCAAATGGCTTGGATTCGCTCTTCAGATCCCAGATAGATCGCTGGGTGTAACCCAAGTGAAACCCAGACACCCATGGCGCTTTTTCCGCCAGAAATCCCTCTGTATTAAATAGGCGGTATTTGAAACTGAACTGGAACTTGCTCTGTTCGAGCCCCGGATCGACACCAAAAAGAAAATACATAGGATTATAAACAGACAGATCCTTAAGGAAGGACTGAACTAGCGTGGCCGCATCATCAAGGGGGACCTGCTGGCCGCCCCACTCCTCAGAAGGCGCTTTGCTCACCTGAATTGTCAGGGGGTTCGTGTCGATTCCCACAGGTTCAATGCGGACCGTACCGCTTGTATAGACGGGAAGTTTGATACCGTATTGTTTTTTGGCAAAACCCTTACCACGGATTTTCAGTTTGGCTTCCGGTTCCGATGCCAGGAGGAAAGCGTCTATCATAACGGATGAATGATCAGTGAATATCCGACAGGAAATCTTCTGGGCTATTTCCGTGGTAATGGCTGCATCGATATAGTTATGAAAATAGAGAGTGAAGACCACTTCCTTTCCGGCCTGCGCCGATTCCTGTGGCGGTGCCAGGACAATCTCCAAGTCTCCTGCATAGGTGCGGCTGCAAAAAAAGATAAGCAACAAGATCGCAGAGAATTCAAAATATCTTTTCATCATCTTCTCCTGCTC
>CALANC010000250.1 GCA_937925895.1 uncultured Desulfobacterales bacterium | reverse complement strand
AACGCCATTAGTCCTGGTTGGGTACAAACCGACTTTCAGAAGAAATGGATGCAAAATATCGCCGCAGCCGACGGCGCTCAGTCAATGGATGGATATTTCGCCCAAGCTATCGCCGAAAACCCCCAAAAAAGAATAATCCAGCCGAAAGAGATTGGCGCCCTTGCCGCCTATCTGTGCCGAGAAGAAGCCTTTGGCATCACCGGTCAGGACCTGACTGTTTCCGCAGGTTCGCTGTGGTAATCTTGTAAGATTAGGTGGGAACGTAACATCAGTTGAGGTTAAAGATCTTCGAGGTCATCATCTACATAGCTTTTCTTCTTAAGGCGCAGTTTTATGAAGGCTATTACTGTTATAAAGGCCATTAAGGTAAATAGAATCTCGTATAAATAATAGCTTAAGAAAGTAAACCAGGTTGTTTTTTTCCTCAATGAATGGTGCCATTCTTTTTCAAGCATTTCAAAAGGAATGGAAGAGGCAGTTTGTATCGCCTCTTCGGCTGTTTCCCCCTTTTTCATTTGATTCAGAACTTGAAAGATGATTTCCTTTCCAAATCGTCCGATGAGATAAGTGATAAAGCTTTTACTTTCCTCATAGGCTAGTAGCCGTGCACTTTTGTTAGGAGGGAACCGGCGTTCTAGTTCTTGCAGTCTGATAAATTTCCTCAAGAATGCCGCCCGGTTTAACTGGGAGCTTTTTGGATCCCTAATAATTTCCCCGATTCCGTCACTTGCCCATTGACAAAGCCCCTCATCCAGCCATCGAGGTAAAACATTTTCGCTGATATGTTGATGAAGTAAAAGATGAATGAGTTCGTGTTTCAGCGTGGTTTCAAGGCTAAAAGGATGTTTGAGCATTTTAGAATAGTCAATTACAATCAGGTTTTTCTCTGGAACCGCAAACGCTACGACCAGAGAATCCCTAGCTATTTTAACGAAGCCTTCTCTGGTCTTAACGAGGAGAATAGATGGTTTCAAGTTCAAATTCCAATGAAATAGAGATTCTATATTCTCCTTGACGATTGGATAAAGATACAAGGTCTCATCAGCGGCCGATTTGAGGGAAGCATCAAAAAGCACTTTCACATATTCAGTTTGAAGGGATTTTACTTCTTTGGCTTCAACGCTGACCGTTAGGATAAAAAATAGATTTAAAATCAAAATTCGAATCATCTTGTTGTATACGAATCAATATATGAAAAAAATTTTAGATGCAAGCCGGCTGTTTGAGGTTTTGAATAGGTTCAGGGCAGGTTACCCAAAACAGCCTTGGGCTGAAATGGGTAATGGAGCAGGGGTGCCAAGGGATCAAAATTGGTCCTTTTGTTTTCGAGTCGAAATAGACGAAGAAAGATACTTGATTCCGGATAAATCAAGGTAACATAGTGAATTTTTTGAAGTGACCACTGCCTGATGCACCCATTTGCCGCGTTATCAAGGGCTTGCAAATGAGCGTATCAGGCGCGGGAATAGATCGGGTTACGATTCATATTTGAATGAGAGTTTAACTCTGGCCCGGTAGGATGCGATTTTCCCGTCCTCGATTTTCATGTCAAATTTTGTAATTTCCGCAATCCTCAGGTCTCTCAGGGTTTTGGCGGCTCTGTCTACCGCATTTTTTGCAGCATCTTCCCAGGAAACCGTGCTTGAGCCTACCAATTCAATAACTTTGTATACACTTTCACTCATGGTTTGCCTCCTTTGTTTATTTTTTGCAATTCTTACTCAAATGCGGTTAAGGAATCGTTTTGTCTTTCTCACCTTTTCTTCTCCGGACAACAATGCCCGATTGGGGTTGAGCTGGCTTTTCTTTTTCTTCCTTTTGCTCTTTCACACCGCGTTCAATCATATGCTTAAGCTTCTCGTCTAATTTTCTTCGATCCACACCTTTTCGCCGCTCAACACCATTATATGTTGAAAAAAGCTTCCTTCTATCTTTGCCTTTACGTTTGTTTTTATAAATTGTTTTAACCGGCATTTGAAATCTCCGGTGGAGAAAGATGATGCAATATTCAGGTAATGCGTTAATGGTTTTAAAGTGCCTAAAGTTGAAGATAGCGCTTTCAGCGCAAATCAATTTTTATTTAAAAGGTCAGGGTTTTTCACACTAAAATAACAAAAAGAATTAGGAATTGTCAAACAGTGAAATTCTATTCTTTGACGGCTGTTCCAACGGTCCCACCTACAAGTACGTGGGTTTCCGTCTTGCGGGTGGTTATGATGCCGGAGATGAATATAAAAAAGGCTCCGGACCAGGTAAGAATATCCAGCGTTTCTTCCCAAAAGAGCCAGCCAATCATTACGGCAAACACAATGTTGCTATAAGTGATAGGACCAACCTGGGCTGCCGGTGCAACGCTGTACCCTTTGGTGAGAAAAAATTGGCCCACGGCAGCCAACAAGCCGATCAGGATAAGCAGCCACCACACCTCAGATGCGGGCGACTCCCATGTCCAGAACAGTGGGCCCGCAGAAATTACGGTCGACAACACCGTGAAGTAGAAAACTATCCGGATTGCAGGCTCTGAACTGGACATGCGACGGATACTCACCATTGCCAGCGCGGCCAAAACCCCCGCCCCCAGACCGACGAGTGAAACCGGTTGAAATAGTCCCAGACCGGGTTTTAGAATCAGGACAATACCGATGAAACCGATGATGATTGCCCCTCGCACATAAGATGTAATGGGCTCACGCATCCACATATAGGCAACAATGGGAATAAACAGAGGCGCCGTGGCTATAAGCAGGAAGGCTTCGGAGAGCTGGAGCATAGCGATGGCATAGAAAAAACAATACATTGCCCCCAGTCCGGCCACGCTGCGGAACAGATGAAGTTTAAAACAATTGGTCCTGACACCACCGGGTAACCGGCTGTACCA
>CALANC010000249.1 GCA_937925895.1 uncultured Desulfobacterales bacterium | reverse complement strand
TGATGTGGGTGGTAATGACGGTTAGATTTTTTTTTTCATGTACGTTTCTTTTTGCCACGGTAAATCCTGCTTTAGACAGCCTTTCTATATTTTGAATGAAGTGCCATTATAGGTTTTATGTTATTGAACATATGCATATATGGAAGGGTTTAGCAAGCTGTATAATGCTTGAAATTTCAATAAATATTGTAAATCTGTTGTCGTTTGACTCAGTTTATGATACTAGAAAAATTATAGTTTTATTTGGAGAGAAATTCAAGTAAGAACAACTTATTAAGGCGTTGACGAACAACGCCGTCTTTTTATATGATATGGACGAAGTAAAAGCGTATATTTGGGACCTGTGACTTGACAGCGGTGATTTGTAGGGAGGGATGATCATGCCAGTGTATGTTTGGACAGGAAAAGATAAGAATAATAAAAAAAAGAAAGGGGAGCTAGAACTTCCTACCGAAGAAGCCGTGCGAGCAGAACTGCTGAGACGGAGAATTACTCCTGCCAAAATCAAGCTTAAACCCAAAGATCTTTTCGAAAATATTTCCTTTTTGCAGCCCAAAGTATTAAATGCAGACATTATCCTTTTTTGCAGACAATTTTCTACTATGATCGACGCCGGACTTCCCATCATTCAGTGTCTAGATATTCTTCATGTTCAGCAAGAAAACAAGACATTTAAAAAGATATTAAGGGAGATAAAGCAAAACGTGGAGAGCGGTTCTACCTTTGCGGAAGCACTCAGGAAGTATCCCAAGCAATTTGATGATTTATTCGTTAATATGGTTGCAGCCGGTGAAGCCGGTGGTATCCTGGACGAGATTTTAAGAAGACTGTCCACTTACATGGAGAAGGCGGCCAAACTCAAAGCGCGAATAAAGGGGGGCATGATTTATCCCGCCGTAACCATTATCATTGCCATTATCGTGATTACAATAATCATGGTTTTTGTTATTCCGGTATTTGAAGAGATGTTTGAAGGTATGGGGGGTACGCTTCCGGCTCCCACCCAAATAGTAATCAACATGAGCAGGTTCACTAAATCAAACATCCATTACATGCTTGGGGCCTTAATTTTGGGGATATTTGCTATCAGGAGGTTTTATAGAACCGAAAAGGGGCGGGAATTTATGGATGATTTTTTTCTTAAATTGCCGCTTTTCGGATCCTTGATTCGAAAGGCTTCAGTGGCTAAGTTTACCCGTACTATGGGAACCATGCTTTCCAGTGGCGTGGCTATACTGGATGCTCTTGAGATTGTAGCCAAAACAGCCGGCAATAAAACAATTGAAAAAGCAGTATATGAAACTCGCTCAGCCATTGCTGAAGGGAAGACAATGTCGGAGCCGCTGGCAGAAAGTGGCGTTTTCCCGGCCATGGTATGCCAAATGATTTCGGTCGGTGAATCTACCGGTGCCCTTGATACCATGTTGATAAAGATTGCCGATTTCTATGATGAGGAAGTCGACCAAGCAGTAGAAAATCTGACCACAATGATGGAGCCGGCTATGTTGGTCATTCTGGGGGTGATAATCGGCGGCCTTGTCGTATCGATGTATCTGCCTATTTTCAAGATGGCATCCGTTGTGGCTGATTAAATCATCGAGCATTTTTTGCTTATTATGCAAAGCTCTTCAATCAAGCCCGAAAACGAATTATATCATAAGCTTAAATGGCTTATGTTTTTTCGGGTCCTTTTTACTTCGCTTTTGCTGGGATCGACCATTATTGTCCAACTCAGTGAAAGTCCATCTCCTTTGGACATGCCGCTCCTATCTCTATACGGAATAATTGGTGGCGTCTTTCTACTTTCATTCTTCTATGCCATACTTTTTCAACGTCTAAAAAGGCACCTTCTCTTTGCTTACATTCAGATAGGAATAGATACATTCGTCGTAACGTTGATAATTTTTGTAACCGGTAGTTTTGCAAGTTTTTTTTCGTTTCTATATTTGGTGGTAATCATTTATACAAGCATGCTTATTTTCAGACGAGGGAGTATGATCATGGCGGCGCTCTGCAGTATTCAGTACGGGATCATGATCGACCTTGAATATTTCGGCATTTTGAAACCAATTGTAGCGGAAGGCAACCATTTGGCTCTAGACTATGCCTGGAGTCACGTGCTGTACAAAATAATGATCACCATGGTTGCATGTTTTGCCGTCGCCTTTCTGAGCGGATTTCTTGCGGAACAAGTTAAAAAAACAAAAAGAGAACTTTCAACAATCAAGACGCGCATTAAGCGTGTAGAGAAATTGGCCTACATGGGCGAGATGGCGGCGGGTATGGCCCATGAAATTAAAAACCCCTTGGCTTCTTTATCCGGATCAATCCAGATTTTAAAAAAAGAGATTAAATATGATCCTGAACTTGACAAGTTGATGCAGATTGTTTTGCGCGAAACAGACCGGTTGAGCACTCTCGTGAGTAATTTCCTTTTTTTTGCTAAACCGCCGGTTGGGAAAATTGAGAAAATAAAACTCGACAGTACTTTGTTAGAAACGATCAAGCTCTTTGAAAAGGACAGCGCTTGTCAAGGTAGGATTTCCATAACAAACAAACTTGCTTCGAATATTTGGATAGAGATGGATACCATGCACCTTCGCCAGGTACTGTGGAATTTGTTGTTAAACGCTGCCGATGCAATTGGGAATACAGGGCTTATTGAGATAAAAACATATCCGTTCAAAAACAATTATACCTGCATAGAAATTACAGATAACGGTTGCGGCATGTCAGACGAGGTATTGAAGTCAATTTTCACCCCCTTTTTCACCACCAAAACCAATGGAACAGGTCTTGGCCTTTCCATTGTTCACAGCATACTCGAATCGTACAATTCGTGGCTTGATGTTGAGAGCCAAGTGGGCAAAGGAACGACGTTTACCTTGAACTTAAATCGAACAGATCCAACGGTTTAGCCAGATTTCATTGCCGATAGCGTAATCAGTGTTTATCCAGAAATGGCTCTTTTCCGCCATCTCAGCGTTGATCAGTCGGATTGGTTGTACTGCAGTTTTTCTTCCAATCTGTTGATTTCCTTCTTTTTACGAAAAATTACTCATTTCTGAGCCGGAGACTAATTAAGGTGAAAACGAGTTAGCCTTGACACCTAAGGTGAAATAGGTTACCAAATCATGCCAATTCTATTATCAACCAGTTGGTTTAACCAGTTGAAAAAATGAATATTAATTTAGGTTAGTTCGTTTCGTCCTGCCTGCCATTGAAAGGCACGAGGGGCAGGTCACAATTGGAATAATGGATGAAGGGAGTATAGGAATGATGGGTTTGAAGGAAAAAAGCATTCCAACATGCCATCATTCCGATGTTTCGGCAAGCGGATATGGCAAATAAAAAGCTTATATATTCAGAAAGTTGTATAATTTCTGAGACGTTATTTTAGCATATAAGAATTTAAATGGACAAAAAAAGCGAAATAATAGAGAAGCGAAAGCAAAAATTAAAGGGTTTAAAAAATAACAACATAAATCTTTTTCCCAATGATTTTGAAGTATCACATACGGTTAGGGATATAAAAAAAGCAATCGAAGGAATGCCTGATTCTCTAACCGAAGATGATCCTGTGTTTGTTACAGCAGGCCGAATGATGGCCATCAACCGATTTGGCAAGTCATCTTTTATTCGATTCAAAGATCGAACCGGACAGCTTCAGGCCTATGTAAGAAATGATAAAATAGGTATTGAAGATTATGACCTTTTCAAAAAACTCGATATCGGTGATTTCGTTGGTTTGCGGGGCGGAATGTTCAAAACGAAAACAGGTGAATGGACGCTTTTGGTAAAAGAACTCAGGCTTGTTTGCAAATCAACTCGCCCGCTTCCGGAAAAATTTCATGGACTAAGGGATCCTGAAAAGCGTTACCGCCGACGGTACATCGACCTAATCATGAATTCAGAAGTGCGAGACATCTTTTTGAAGCGGACTAAAATAATTCAAGCATTGCGCACATTTCTTCTTGAACGGGATTTTCTTGAAGTCGAAACTCCGATGATGCAACCAATACCGGGAGGAGCCGAAGCAACACCGTTCGTGACGCATCACAAAACACTGGGAATGGATCTTTTTTTGCGCATTGCTCCTGAGCTCTATTTAAAGCGTCTAATAATAGGGGGATTTGAAAGAGTGTTTGAAATTAACAGGAATTTCAGAAACGAAGGGGTCTCAAGCCGCCATAATCCAGAATTTACCATGCTCGAGTTTTATCAAGCTTATGCCACCTATGAAGATTTGATGGATCTGACAGAAAAGATGTTTCGGTATGTGGCGCGAGAAGTTTTAGGGTCGACATCCTTTCATTACCAAGGGGACACCATTCATTTAGGTGCCGAGTGGCGACGAATAACACTTACGTCTGCCTTGAAAGAGTTTGGGGGTGTTGATGCGAAAATGCTTAAAAATAGAGTGAAGTTGCTTGAACTAGCTGCTACATGCGGAATCAAGATTAAAAAAAGCGGCCGTTTGGGCAAGATTATAACGAAACTGTTTGATGTGTTGGTGGAACCCAAGCTTTTACAACCCACATTCGTTACCGGTTATCCCGTGGAAGTTTCTCCGCTTTCCAGGAGGAGCGACACAACACCTGAATTGACGGACCGCTTTGAACTTTTTATCGCCGGGCACGAGATCGCCAATGGATTTTCAGAACTCAATGATCCTGTGGACCAGAAAGATCGATTTTTGCAACAGACTGCGGATAGGGAAGCAGGTGACGAAGATGCCCACTACATGGACGAAGATTATATAGAAGCATTAGAATACGGTATGCCTCCGACTGCGGGAGAAGGGATAGGTATAGACCGGCTTGTGATGCTTCTCACTGATGTTGCTTCTATTCGGGAGGTCATTCTTTTTCCGCATATGAAACCGCACCAGCAAAAATAACGGGCAGGCCTTACCTGATAATCAATAACAGATAATGATTATATGTCTTTTGAATATTTCATAGGAAGCCGCTATCTCCGGGCCAAGCAGAAAGAGACTTTCATTTCTTTGATCACCCTGCTTTCCATTGCTGGTGTGACCGTCGGAGTTATGGCCTTAATTGTCGTGATTGCTGTCATGGCCGGCTTTGAGTCAGATCTGAGAAGCCGCATACTAGGGGTAGAATCTCATGTCGTGATAATGCGCCATGGTGGTTCATTATACGAGTATCGTCGAATATCTGACCAGGTGGAAGATACAGACGGGGTTGAAGCCGCTACGCCCTTTATTTACACACAAGTAATGCTACGCTCATCATCCAATCTGTCTGGGGCTGTATTAAGAGGAATTGATCCCAAATCTGCAGACAAGGTCATAAAAATACTTGAAATCGGGGTGTTACAGGATCTTATAAAGACACATGACAGAGAAAACAAACAAGCTTCCGTGCCCGGTATTATACTGGGCAAGGAACTTGCCAGAAACCTGGGTGTTGCAAAAGGCGACGCAGTGTATCTGATATCATCCCGAGGAATGATTTCTCCCATGGGACACATTCCTGTAATGAAACGTTTTGAAGTGATCGGAGTGTTTGAATCCGGTCTATATGAGTATGACGGGTCCCTTGCTTACATTCATTTATACCAAGCTCAGAAAGTCCTGCGGATGGCCGATTCGGTAACCGGCATCGAGGCACGGGTAAATGATATTTACGATGCTAAAAATGTGGCAGAAAAGATCGTGGCAACTCTGGGTTTTCCTTATTGGGCCAAAGATTGGATGCAGATGAATCGAAATCTTTTTTCAGCATTAAAGCTGGAGAAGACCGTTATGTTTATTATTCTGGCACTAATTGTTCTGGTTGCGGCATTTAACATTGCCAGCACATTGATCATGATGGTTATGGGAAAGACAAAAGACATTGCCATATTAAAAGCTATGGGAGCCCAAGATGGGAGTATCAGAAAAATTTTTATTTTCAAGGGAATGGTTATCGGGTCAGTGGGGACCACGTTAGGCGTATGCCTGGGATTTATACTGTGCAAGCTACTGGAAAAGTACAAGTTTATCGAACTTCCAGGAGACGTGTATTATATATCGACTCTTCCTGTGCGCCTTGAATTTCTAGATGTTTTCATAATCGCCACCGCCGCCATGGTGATATGTTTTGTAGCGACCATCTACCCGGCACACCAGGCGTCCAAACTCAATCCTGTTGAGGCAATCCGATATGGTTAACACGGAAAACAGCCGAAATAGAGCCGAATCAAATCATTTGGTATCTGTACAAGATTTATGCAAAAGTTTCTATGACACAGATACTCGCATAGATATATTAACAGGAGTGAACCTGGACCTGAATACCGGAGAGACCCTGGCTATTGTAGGACCTTCCGGAATAGGCAAATCAACGCTTCTCCATATACTGGGAGCACTTGAGCGGCCTGATAAAGGGACCTTTTTATTCCAGGGTGATGATGTCTTTCTATTTGATCATGTTCGGCTCTCAAAATTTCGAAATGAGTCCGTGGGGTTCTTATTCCAGTTTCATCATCTGCTTCCCGAATTTTCTGCGCTAGAGAATACCATGATGCCGGCGCTTATCAAAGGGCTGGATAAACATCAAGCCAGGGAATCCGCCGAGGCGATACTGGTAAAAGTTGGACTTAAAGACAGATTATTATTCAGAGCCGGGAAACTTTCGGGAGGTGAACAGCAGCGCGTTGCCTTGGCTAGAGCCCTGGTACTCAAACCAGTCATTCTGTTAGCTGATGAGCCAACCGGTAACCTTGACAAAAAGAACAGTGAGCAAGTTCATGATCTGCTTTTAGAGTTAAACACAGAGTTTTCCATCACTTTGGTTGTTGTAACACACAACTTAGAGCTTGCGTCACACATGTCACGCCGGGTGACGATTGTCGACGGCCTACTGGTCGAATTGGAGAGTTAATATTGGCAAAAGAAACGGAATTTACAAAACAAAATGGTTCAAGAATTCTGGGAATTTTGTGTTTCTAATTCCCAAATTTTTTTCGAAGAAATTTATGCGCAAATATGTTAGCCTATTTTTTATCGCAATTCTTAGTTTTTATGCGAGCATTGCATACCCCCAAAATAAAATCAAGGTAGCTGTACTTCCCTTTGAAATCCATTCTATGAAAGATCTTTCATATATGGAGACGGAGATTTCCGATGTAATCAAAAGACATCTCCAACAAGATGGTGCCACTATTTTGGATTTAAATGTTGACACTGATGTTTCTATCTGGGGCAAAATGGGAAGCATCGATGAAATACGGGGTTTTGGCGTTAAAAGTGGCGCTAATTATGTTGTATATGGCAGTTTGACCTGGATTGGACAAACGTTTAGCATAGATGTAAACATGATAGACTCATTTGGTGAGGGGCTGCCCAAGGTTTTTTTTAAACAGGGCCAGAGCATAGAAAACCTACTGGGAATCGTCAATCAAATCGCGCGGGATATCAGTTTGAAACTTTTTAAGCGTGAAATGGTGGCAAAAATACTTATTACCGGCAATAAACGTATCGAAGCGGATGCCATCAAAAAGATTATTAAAACAGAAGCTGGAGATATTTACCATGCCAAAAGCCTTTCCGAAGATCTTAAGGCAGTATATTCAATGGGGTATTTTGATGATATCAGAGTTGAAGCCGAAGATGAACCGGAGGGGAAGGTAATTATATTCGATGTAAAGGAAAAACCTACGATTCGGATTATTCGTTTTAAGGGAAACAGGATTTATGATGATGATGGAATTAAAGAGAATCTAAATATAAAAACAGGTTCAATTTTGAACATATTCAAGGTTCGAAGCAATATTAAACGGATAGAAGAGCTATATAAAGAGAAAAATTACCATAATGTCAAAGTGACTTATGATGTCCTTAAGCTTGAGCATAACCAGGCTGATTTAGAGTTTGTCATTGAGGAAGGAGAAAAGGTTCTGATAAAAAGCATAATAATTGAAGGAAACAGTGCCTTCACAGATGACAAACTGAAGAAAATAATTAAGTCGTCGGAAAAGGGATTTTTTTCATGGTTGACCTCATCCGGTGATTTGAACAAGGAAGACCTCAATCAAGATATCACCAAACTAACAGCCTTTTATCATAATAAGGGCTATATACAGGCTAAAGTAGGAGAACCCAAGGTAGAATATAAAGAAAATTGGATCTATATTACGATTAAAATTGATGAAGGCCCGCAGTTCAAAATCGGGGAGGTGGACATCGCGGGAGACCTGGTATTACCCAAAGAAGAGTTATTGGAAAAACTAAAGATTGGTAAGGAAACCTTTTACAACCGAGAAGTAATTCATAACGACGTGCTGGCCCTAACGGATCTTTATTCTGATGAAGGTTATGCATACGCTGATATCGTTCCGAAAATTGGAAAAAATTTGGATGAAATGATCGTTCAGATTACCTATGTTGTGGAAAAGGGTGAGCAGGTATATTTCGAACTGATTACTATAGGGGGCAATACCAAGACGAGAGATAAGGTTATTCGCCGAGAGCTTAAGGTGTACGAACAAGAGTTGTTCAGCGGCCGAAGATTAAAAAGGAGT
>CALANC010000248.1 GCA_937925895.1 uncultured Desulfobacterales bacterium | reverse complement strand
TGTGGTTAAATTTATCGCCTTCCTTGACCTTGAATAAAATTGAACGTTTTTCAAAGGTCTCTTCTTACCTGGGTTTGAATTTTGGACTATAGCATATTTCGGCTGTAAATCGCAAAACGTTTACATGCTAAATTCAGCTTTTGCAAGGTTTTGGGATGAAAAAATAGTCCAGGTTGGCAGTTGAAAAAAGATTTCAAAAAATTTGGCTGGTATCACAAGAACTATAGTTGTCCTCAAAAATATGTTCCGATTGAACAAACCGTAACGAACGAACAGGTTGTTTCTTTTCGATATGGATTAGCCCGTTTGCCCGTTATCCGGTTTGCCGGTTTTCATTGATGTATGGGCCAACTGGCAAACAGGCTAACCGGCCAACCGTTTCAGAGTGTCAAAACGACCCTTTGAGCAACTCCGTATTGAATCGGAAGGAAATTTTGAGAACCGATATAAAATTGTTCGTTTCGAGAAATGTCGATCAGTCAAAGAGGTGACCATCGACGTATCTGGCCAATATTTCAGCAGTGGCACTGGGAGGGCGGACCGAGAAATAGTGGTCTATGATAGAGTGGGCCATTTCATGAGCCAACATTCCTTCATGTATATCATCAACTCGCAAATATATGGTATTCCATTCAAATATATACCATCCTCTAAGCCGACAGGGCTTTTTGAATATTTCATAATAGGCGGCATGCAATTCTTTTTTATTGTGATAAATATTGATGACTACCTTTTTCATTATTTTCCGCATGTCCAGAATTTCTTGTACCCTTTCATACACCGCATCGATTTTTCGATGGATTTTATTTGCCAAATCATCCGAGGTTTTTTTTGAAAAGAACGCCCTTACTCCTGATAATCCGGGGGTATAATCGATCTTTTTATTAAAATCTTTTAAATCCTCCAGAGAATGATAGCGGATCTTCGTGTATGTGGTTTCTAAAACATGCCATTTATCATCAGTTTCGGTATCTGCGTGAACGATGCCCGCCGTCCCTAAAAAAAAACACCCCAACAATAAATGAAACAAAAGTATTTTTGTTGTGTTGGCTATTGGCATGAAGGTGCTTTAATATAGTTAAATTTTAAAGTTACTTCCTATTTTTTGATCCAACTGTTTCAGTTGCTCAATAAGATCTGGTGGCACATCTTTTGTGGACGCCGATTCGATTATATTTTCCACCTCCTCTTTGATAGTAAGGATTTTTTCATGCAAATTGGTTCTCATTTGATTAAGGTTATCAGCAATGGATGTAATCTGGTCTTTTTTCCTTAGACTGATAACCTGGGTTAAGTTGCCTTCCCCGATCTGAGTTAGCTCCTTCTGAAAACGGAACAAAGGCCCCGCTATTTTATGGGATATCAAGAGTGTGACGACTATCGTTGCCAGTGTGATTAAAGCAAGTGTGATCAAATTACTTAATAAAACACTCGGGAGAATAGCAAATGCTGTATTCTTTATGACCAGTTTCGATTGATCAAAAGAAGAAGTTAAAGTGTTCTTTGAAAAAAGGAAGAGGAGCCCGGTAGAAATAATGATACCGATTAATAAGACAAGACAAAACTTCAGGATGAATTTAAACTGGAAATCTTTTTGAACAAAATATTGTCTTCTCGCTATTGTTGGTCTTTTGTTTTTCGACATGCTCATCTCCTTT
This sequence comes from uncultured Desulfobacterales bacterium, assembly GCA_937925895.1. Classification (GTDB taxonomy): domain Bacteria; phylum Desulfobacterota; class Desulfobacteria; order Desulfobacterales; family UBA11574; genus CALANC01. The sequence continues at coordinate 862 of CALANC010000248.1, read as the reverse complement.
ATTGCCTTGTACTACCTGAATTTTGCACGAGTCGGAATTTTCCATATGCAAGCTCGCCCGCCAGCCAAGCCAGGCGAGGCGGCCTGGGGCATTTAAGGGTGAAGTCGTAGTGTGCTACTTCGAACCCTTAATAACGCAGCATATGGGAACCTCCGGCTCGCCCTTCGGGTGAAAATTGATGAGAAAAAAAGATCATCACCCTTATACCATTTAGGTAAAATGTATTGTTATATGATTTCGCATAAACCCGCTTTAATTATCTAACTGGAAGATTCTCATTAATTTTTATGCAAGATTCAGGTACTAATTTTTTAAAAGGAGTTCCTGGTTAATCTTAATCGTTGCTTTCTTTTTCAGTTGATTAACCCATTCTTCTAATATTTTGCTTTTTTTATCTTCCAAAATCCTTTTTGAAATTTTATCTCTAATTGATTCTAACGGCGGCAGATTTTCTTCTCGTTCCTTCATCTCATTATACTTCATCTGGATTTCTTCTTCTGACACTACGGTGCGTTTTTCAATCACTCGGCCTTCCATTTCCATCAAATCTCTTATCAATGTTGATTCCCAATACCGCTCGATCGTCCGCATGAATTTTTCTCTTCTGTCCAACTCCCGTTTTTTCGCCTCCTGTATAAGAATTTCTTTGATGATGAGCTGGTCTAAGAAATCTTTTTTAGCCTCTTTGGTTAGTTTGAATTCTCTGTCTAATTTTAGCTCTTCCGCAAGCTGAACCTGGAATTCATCAAGTGTTAAAGCATAGTCATTTATTTTAGCGATCGTTTTGTCTTCTCCAATTTGTTCCTGTGCACAGCAAAAAATGGAAAGGCATAGGATGGTGAGGAGCCAATAAATTAATCTT
>CALANC010000247.1 GCA_937925895.1 uncultured Desulfobacterales bacterium | reverse complement strand
ACGTGTGATTTCTTGAAAAGACCAAGCTGAAACTAATTCTTATTTTATGCATATACCATAAAAACCAAAAGGGCAAACCCTGCCAAACGGATTTGCCCTTATTGAAAAAATGATATTAAATGACTTTTATGATCGTGATATGTACACTTTTATAGGAGATACATGCAATAGGTGCTAAAAGCTCCAACTACAACATATGGAAATAAGAAAGACAGAATAATTTCTGACTCTGCCTTTTTAAAATGTTTTTATTATTTTGATGTTCTTAGCTTTCTTCTATCAAGCCCACTCCTTCGGTCTTCTCCAGACCTTCTTTCAGGAATATGTCCATTATAGGAAAATTGACGCTGTTCAATTCTAAAACGTCTTCCTCCATTATCTGATAAAATGTTCTTTATGTTTGAAACGTCCGTGCTTGATGTCATAAATAAAAGTCCTTCTGAATACTTGAGCAGAATATCAACTTGTTTTATAATCCTTTCTAATTCAACTTTCCGATTCTCATCAATTTCATCCCATTTTGTGAAAGTTTGTCCCTTTTTTCTAGAACCTAGATAAACAATTGAACCCGGATATATCTCAAGTTCAAATTGATCATTTTTTATAATCATCGCTTAAACCTTATATTTAATTCATTAATTAGTGTCCGTCCACAGCTTTAAAATGGATACGGTGAGTTTCCTGTTCATAAATGAGTAATTTTGGTCCAGATCAAGGCCGCACAAGGGTTTACGGTGAAGCGTACTTCCTGTAAGCCGCAGCCGAAAACCCGCGGAGAACGCAGATCCGGGCAAAAAGGGCCATTTATGGATGGAAACTAATTAACCTATATGGAAAAAATTGACAAATATCCTACAAATCTCTTGCTGTATCTATTGGCTTCCCGAAACGCCGTTATTAATACCGGTGCATATCCCAGTTTTATGTTTAAGATGCACGCACGTCCGAGAAGACATTTAAAAAAATGCCGTCTCAAACTCCCTTTTTAAGTTTAACCATGTAATGCTACTTACCATCATATGGTTTTTATTAAGGTGTTGAAGTTGGACGGCATTTATTTGCGCTAATACATATAATGATTGCAAAGAACATAAAAAGTTTTATTCATAATTTAAGCAGGAATTGTGCCAAACGCTTCAGATAAATTTATCTATAAAAATCCCAAACAGTTAACTCACTCAATTATATTAGCACAACCAAATACTATGAATAATACTTACCAACTTTTATGAAAATTTTTTCATACTTTGATATAACACTGGGGATAGAAAATAAAGGTGGCGGAGCCTTAACTGCCATCGGAACGAAGAAATCTCGGGAGGGAAATTTTGTTCGCCAAAGCGTGGATGATGAAATAACATAAGAAAATTTGAGCTCATCATTTCTATGTAGGCTCGATTGAGATAGAATTAACTTATTCTATACCTCGGGTTTTCTATGTGCTCACTCTTGCAGCGGGGGCAACGACTGGGGGGAGAGAAGCGCGTCCTATTGGCAAATACATAGCTGCAACCGAGGCATTGTGAGGGAATAATATCTAGCTTTTTTTTGTAGGGTATAACAGATCGGGCCATGTGAGGAAGATGTTCATAAACCTCTTTTTCTCGAATTCCAACCTCCTGTGATAGTTCTCTGGCACTCATTTCCTTTTGAGACAAGAGGTCAATCATTTGCTTCCGTTTCGTTCCCATATTACTGCCCTTGAATCTCTTCCTTCAACATACAGCAAGCAACTTTATATTCTGGTTTTCCTTGCTTGTCATAGCTCAGATTTCTGGGTTGAATGAGTTTGTTCATCACACAACCTTCAGGTATGTTGAGCCCAAAAAGATCCGTCTCGTTTATTTTGGGAGTTTTAAGCAGGGTGTTACCCTCAAGCGAATACCCGTGCAAAGGATAGTCTTCGCAAATGGGGCATTGATATACCCTGCCGTTTGGGAATATGAAATAATTCTTTGCAACCAGACCGGCACATTCAAACGGTTCATCCTCATTTAAAAATACTTTAGGGTAGGTAACTGTTATACCAAGCTTTGCAGCTTTATCGGCAACAACCGGAATTGTTTTTAACCACTCGTTTCGAGAAACTTGAAGTTTTTCATATCTGTTTTTAACGGATTGCCCTCTGATACCGATAACCTGTATAAAAAACCGGCTTATCCCCAACTCCTTTAACAATGGTGCAATCTTGTCAAGCTCGTGTAAATTCTTTTTGCTTACCGTGTAGATCAAGCTAGCAGCAAAACCCTTGTCGATTGCTTTACGAATACCAGCAACACATGTATCGTATGATCCCTTTCCACGGATCATATCATTTGTTTTTCTGGTGGCTCCGTCCAAGCTAAAGCTGAAATAATCAAGGACATGGGGATCGACTTTAGAAAGAATATCATGAAATAGATATCCATTGGTATCTACAGTTATTGAGTTGTAACCTAATGATTTTGCTTTTTTTATTGCAAGCGGCAGGTCTGGATGAAGGGTGGGTTCTCCGCCCAAAAAAACCACATTGGTGTCCTTGTTTTTCTCGGCAAATATTTGAAGCCAGGATTCAATTGTCTCAACGGGCAGTATATTTTCTCCATGTTGTTCCTTGTTGATATAACAATGTTCGCACTTGAGGTTACAATTCGTCAAAATATGAAAAAAAACGTTGGTGGCGTTTTTTGAAAAGGCAACAGTTTTTTTCATCCCTATCTATCATCTTTAAGCGTTAATATTTCCCTTTTGGCTTTTACCAATTCTTCATTGGTTAATCGTAACCGGGTCGAAACGAATTCCGCAAAAATTCTGTATAACAACAATAAAAACTCCAAATCACGATCTTCCTGATTATTGGACACAAATTTCCTTTTCCCGGCGGTGTTTACAGCCAGGCAAAGGGTCTTTTTCTCAGCAAACACAGATGCCGATCGGCTTGAACTATCCAGAATTCTCATTTCACCGAACAAATGGCCTGGTTCACTTATTCTTGATATTTCAACACCTTCCTTTTCTACCCGCACTCTCCCGGAAAGGAGAAAATACACCCATGGATCTAAATCACCTTCTTTGATGATACATTCACCAATTTCGTATTGTCTTATCTTGCTGAGTCTGATCAGTTTCCCGATATTGTCTGCCTCCAATTTTTTAAATGTTGGAATCGCAAGCAAATTCTGGATATTTCTTACGTCATTTTTTAGGTATTTTGTCTCGATCATTTTAACCTCCGGTTAAAAAGGACGCGAACTTCGTTCGCTTTATCGGATCTCAAGGCAATCTTTTGACAAACCCTCATCAAATTGTACCGGATAACAGCCGTCAAAGCAAGCTTTACAAAAATGGTTTTGTGGCTGATCAATACCGGTCGATTCTAAAAGACCTTGAAGACTGAGATAGTTGAGGGTGTCTAAGCCTAAGAATTCACCGAGCTCCTTTTCTGATTTCCCGGCAGCAATAAGTTCGCCTCTTGTGGAAAAATCGATACCATAATGGCAGGGAAATCGATGGGGAGGTCCGCTGACGCGCATGTGTATCCGGTTTACCCCGAGTTCACGGAGAGCTTTGACCCGGGTTTTTACTGTCGTTCCTCTGATAATTGAATCTTCAATAATGATAATATCCTTTCCTTGGAGAAGCTGTTTTACCGGATTTAATTTTACCCTGACACCAAAATCCCTCATGCTTTGAGTAGGTTGGATGAATGTTCTGCCCACATAGTGATTTCTGATCATGGCCATCTCAAAGGGAATACCACTTGCTTCAGCATAGCCCAAAGCGGCGTAAGTTCCTGAATCAGGGAAGGGCATGACCAGATCCGCATCGGCAGGTGCCTCTTGGGCCAGACGCTTACCGTGGGCTTTTCTTGTAACATATACGTTCTGGCCAAATATAGTGCTGTCCGGCCTGGCAAAATAGATAAACTCAAAAATGCAAAAGGCCTTGTTTAAAGACGGTTTTGTCTTGATACTCTTTATGCCGTCGCCACTTATTATCACGATTTCACCGGGATCGAGTTCTCGTATGAACTCGGCATGCACCAAATCAAGTGCACAAGATTCCGAGGCCAAAACATAATGGCCGTTGAGCTTTCCAAGACATAGCGGCCGAAAACCAAAAGAATCCTTGATACCGATTACTTCCCCTTTGCTGGTTAACATAACAAAAGAAAATGCACCTTCCAACCGGGAAACCGTCTCCACCAAAGCGCCTTCAAAGCCCAATTTTAAACTTTTCACAAAATAATGAAGGAAAATTTCACTATCCATCGTGGTCTGGAAAATTGAACCGGCTTCCTCAAGTTCCTTTTTCAAAATATGTGCGTTGACGATATTGCCGTTATGAGCAATGGCATAGGACTTTTTTCGATGATGGACGACAAACGGCTGTGCATTGCTAAGTATAGAACTGCCTGTGGTGGAATATCGTACATGTCCGATGGCACTTCCACCTTCCAGTTTTTTCAATAGCGTCATATCAAAAACGTCAGGCACCAGTCCCATTCCCTTATGATCGACAATGGTATTGTCCCTGACAACTGCGATGCCGGCACTTTCCTGACCTCGGTGTTGAAGTGCATACAGACCAAAATAGGTCAAGGTGGAACTTTCGGGATGCCCATAAATCCCAAATATCCCGCAGGCCTCACGGGGTTTTTCACTGTAATTCATTTAGCTATTACCTGAATTTTGCACGAGTTGGAGGTTTCCATTATTATACTCCTGTATTGACTTAACCGAAAGCGCCTTTCTCTTGAGGGCCGCAATACCTTTGGAAATGGCCATGGCTCCCGCAATCGTCGTTGTATAAGGGACATTGTATTTAATAGCTGCTCGCCGTATCCTGTATCCGTCCCGTTTCGTTTCGCCCCCTGAACCGGTATTAATCACCAGTTGAATCTCTTTGTTCATTATCGCATCGACCACATGGGGACGACCTATGGAAACTTTGTTTATCATTGTATTCGTTATTCCCCTGTCTTTCAAA
>CALANC010000246.1 GCA_937925895.1 uncultured Desulfobacterales bacterium | reverse complement strand
CGACAAATCTCTTCCCGATTAAGCGTCGGAACTTTATCAGTTATTTCATTTACTTCGGGATCATCGTCCAGCCAATGTTTGAGATTTCCCAACAAACTTGCTGCATATGGACTTTCCTTTCCTTCTGAAAGAAAGTAATTCACCCACAAACCATCTTTTTCATATTCGACCAACCCGGCATCTTCTAATATTTTCAAATGTTTCGAAACGTTTGGCTGCGATATCCCGAGGGCGCACTGTAATTCGCAGACACACAGCATTTTTTGTTGTAGCAATTTTAATATTTTAACTCTGTTTGGATCTGAAAGGGCTTTCATAACTTTTATAAAAGCTTTCATTGTTTATACTCCCCTATATATTCCTTTTTGGCAATATATCCATGACAAAAAATTATGTCAATGTTTTTATTGGCTGGCTATCCTTTGGGTTATTTCAATATGGAAAGCTTTCGCATTATCTTCCCAGGCAAGGTCTCTGTGGTATGGAGGGCTCCGTGGGGGCATATTTCAATGCAACAGTAACATCGGATACATACATCAAAGTCAAAATCGATCTGTTCTTTGTTAGGGGTAATTGCCTTGGCCGGGCAGTACTGCCAACACTCTCCACATAATTGACAAAGCAGATCATCGGCCTCGGGTCGCTGAAGCAGATGCTTCCGCATGAATTTGTGGACCGGCTTAGGTCCAAAAGTCAATGGTGCCAACATCGGGACCCTAAAATCACCGACGGCATTGAACTCTCCCTCGAATTCTACTTCAGTGTCTAACATCCCAAGTTTCTTTGCCGCCTCAAGGGTTGGAAGTTCATCCGGCTTTATTCCCAGCATGCTGCATATGGCCATGTCAACGGCAAAAGCATCTCTACCGCCCACAAGTATTCCCAGATGACGGGGCACACCACTTTTGCCTGGTCCCTGTCCCTGCAGAGCCTGGATTCCGTCAACTAAAGTAATCGATGGATTTATGGTGTGATAAATCTGAACAAGAAGCCTGGCGAACATCTCCCGATCTACCCCACTTTTTAGATGCCATTCCGGTTTTTTTAACCCTACGATGCATCCGAACAAGTTTTTTACGCCCAAGGAAAGCAACATTCCTGTGTGGGTTTTAAGTTTGGGCAGATTGATGATCACATCCGATTCGACTGCTTCCCTTGCAACTTCAATTTTTCCGAAAGGTCTACCGATATCTAATGCTACCGTGGTATCGAACGCCTTAATATCAACGTCAAGATCTTCTAAAGCTTCGGAATATCCGCCGTCTTTTTTGATTTTTTTAAATGAACCCATTGCAGGACTGTCGGCAATCAGCGGATGTCCACCTTTGTCGAGGACATATTCGGCCACAGCTTTGACAACAAACGGATGCGTAAGAATGCAATATTCAGGTTTTGCAGGCATCAGAAGATTGGGTTTGATCAGGACGCTGGTTTGCCTGTTTATTAAATTTCCTCCCAAATCGGTGAGCATGTCAAAGATTGTTGGCTTTAATGTCTGGTAATCATATGAGCCATTTTTGCATATCACTCGGGTCATCGGATGGGTCCTAAGCAATTTATGAATTCATCTCAGGATTGACAGATCAGGCCTGTATTGTTAAAAACTCCTTAATATTTGCAGGCTAATACAACCACATCCAGTCTTTTAGGTAAAGGAAAAACCATGCAGATTGATTTTCATCATGCCACAACTTATGTGCTCGCTCGTTTTGCCGGCTTTACCAAGTCCAACGCTGAAATTATCGCCTATGCTTCCCAGTATGTGGATGATGCCACCAGTTCGGGAACGGTGTATTTTAACAACAACGCCCTTTATCATCGTATAAGCACGGCCCACAAAATGTTGGATCCGAGAAATCTCACGGCGCTCGCCAACCACCAGGTCTGGATTCCCTTTCATTTTTTACCGGGAAACGGTGGGAAAGGTATGGGGAAGAACCCTGAAAGCAGTTTTGTCGACAAAATTATCTGCACGCCAAACAGCTTTATCGTCCGTAAAATGATCAATGAAACCATAACCCAACAGAATCGACTGTATGGCCTCCACCGGCTGGGTGTGGCCATGCATGTTTATGCCGACACGTGGTCCCACCAAGGATTTTCCGGCGTGTTGCATTCTGTTAACGAAGTTGAAAGTGTAAAAGAAAAGGGAAATTCCGGCGTGTTTAAAAGTGGTTTGATGGAAATCATCCGGGATGTGCTCGATGACACGATCCCTCCATTGGGGCATGCCCGGGCCACTGTATTTCCGGATATCCCCTTTCTTTCCTGGGAGTACATCAACGGTCGGGGAGAGGAAATCGCCCGCGACAATACCGATATTTTCTGTCAGGCTGCGGAATACATGTTTCGAATCATGAAACGCTATCTGGCAAAAGACCCTTCTTTGAAAGTTGGCGGTATCAAATCATCGGATAAAATCCATATCCGTAGATTATTTGCCGACACCCGAGAACAAGACGGTGGAAAAAGACATAAGGTGTGGTTGGATGATATCAGGAGCGGCGCTTTCAGTTTCGGGAAAGAAAAAATCTCTTATGCGCCGAGAGGCGAAGAATCCTGGAAGGCTCACGCCTTAGGTACAAGCCTTGATCTTCCCGTTCACTCCTATAAGAAAAATTTCTTAACGAGCAACTGGAAGCTTTTCCATGATGCCGTTCAAGCCCATCGGTTTTCGGTTATTCATGACATTTTGCCACGTTTCGGGATTTGCGCGGCTTAATCGTGCTCATGCTCATATGCGCCATGGGCGTGTGCATGAACGTGGTGATGCACCTGAATTTCCCTATCATAATTGATGGCACCACTTTGCAGGGTATAGATGGAATCCGTTATGTCGGCAAGAAAGTCGATTTCATGTGATATCAAAATATAGGAAAGATCCAGGCTCATCAACACGTTCTTTATCGTTTCTTTTGTCTTGTCATCGAGACCGCTGGTCGGTTCATCCAAAAGCAGAACTTCAGGTTCCATGGCAAGCACTGTGGCCAGGGAGACCAGCTTTTTTTCTCCTCCGGACAGCTTGTAAGTAATCCTTTCTTCAAAACCATTCAACCCCAAAAAATCCAATGTATTTTTAGCGATATCCATAGCGTCACTTTTGGTCTTGCCAAGATTCAAAGGGCCGAATGCGACATCCTCTAAAACCGTAGGCGAAAACAGCTGGTCATCTGCATCCTGGAAAAGAAGGCCGATTTTTTCTCGAACCTTTCTAAAGTCATTTTCCGTTTCTACGGGTGTATTAAAGATCTCTATTTTACCGGCTGAAGGTTTTAAAAGTCCCATAATAATGTGAAAAAGCGTCGTTTTCCCACTTCCATTGGGTCCCATCAAACCAATCTTGCTGCCCTTCTGGAACTGTATATTCAGTTTTTCAAGTACCGGATCGCAACCGGGATAGGAGAAAGTGATGTTTTTAAGATGAATAGTCAGGTCGTTGTTTTCCACTCCAAAACCCCTAATACAATGATAATTGCCGTAGCCAAAACCAAAGAAACGATGTCTCTTTTATTTATTGAAAATGTTTTTAGGCTATAAAGATTCCCTTTAAAACCTCTACACAGCATGGCATTGTGTACACGCTGAGCGCGATCCAAACTTCTGACAAGAATCATCCCGATCATATAGGCAAGCGTTTTGTATGTATGCAAATTCGATTTAGCCCTGAACCCTCGAATCTTCATAGAATTTGCCAGGCGTATATATTCTCTTTGCATAACGTGAATGTATCGATAGGTAAAGAAAAATAGATGAACGATTTTTTTGGGGACTTTCAATTCATGCATTGCATGACCCAATGTGAAGATAGACGTTGTTGCCACCAGACCAATCATCGTGAGCATGATGGCATTCGATTTAATAGTGATTTTTGTTGCGTACAAAACCCCTTCATGGGTGACAGGAAGCGTGCCAAGGTATAAAATCGGCTTGCCGGGAAAGGTAAAGGGAAGAAAGAGCCACAGAAAGCCCACCAGCATATTGACCGGTGTCAGTCTTTTGACGAGTTCCCTTAGAGAGACTTTAGCGATGAAAACCATAAGAAAACCGAGGACCCAAGCGCACAGCAAAACGGGTATTCGGTTCAATATTGCCACAACCATAGAAAAAAAGAAAACAGCCACGATTTTAATACGAGGATCAAGATGCATTAGTAATGAATCATTGTGGGATGGTTCTTCAAACATCTTATTTGGTCATTCCTTTCTGCGGCGGTTACTAATATACAACGCCACCCCCACTAAACCTATGATGTAACCGATTCCACCGATAATTTCAGTTAAACCGGGTCCCTGATCACACGATTGGGCCATCTTATCTAAAATCGGCGCCAGCTTTCTTTCTAGTGCATCGTCGACGATTTTTTGGATGTGTTTCTTGTTGAGTTCGACGTCCGTCTGTTTAGAAGCTTTTTGGTTTGTTTCGACATCTTTTGAACTCAAGTTTTTTTGCACCGGGACTATGTTAGAGGTCTCAAGAGTACTGTTTTCAGATGCAGGTGCTCCTATTTCTTCCGGTGATATAGACCATTCGGCTTGATGTCCCATGGAAGCTTTCAGGACGATTTTAAGTCCGGTCTTCTGAGGAATGGTAAACGAAAACATACCGTTATCGTCGGTTTTACCATTGAGAAGTGGAACACCATCGAGACCGAAGACGATCACTTCCCCTCCCTTCACCCTTTTACCGCCACTTAACTTACTTTGGGTATGGATCGTATTTCCTTCTATCCAGGCAAATATGGTCGCCTTGTGAGCCAATGCCGGTTCTTGGGAAAAAATAAGCCATAGCGACACAAAAATGGAAAGAGCGAACGCTGAATGGGCATCAAGTATTCGTTTTAAACATATTCTATCTTTTTGCATAAGTTTTTTCTAAAAGTTCAGGTCTTAGTTTTTTGAGAAAAAGGATACAAGCAGCTGTCAAAATTCCTTCGATCAACATAACCGGCAGATGAGCAACAACAATCAATTTGGCAGCAGGCAAAAAAGCTTCTCCGGTTAGGTACAGAGAAAATCCGACCAGGAAACCGGTTATCATCACCGCAAAAAAACCGGAACAAAATGCCGTGATTATGACGAAGGTTCGCTTGGAATCAGATGTTATGC
>CALANC010000245.1 GCA_937925895.1 uncultured Desulfobacterales bacterium | reverse complement strand
ATATTCGTTTCACTCGGGTGTCTCCGTCGCTGGTCATTTCAATGATTTAGCAGCGGGGGCATTCCTTCCCCCTCCGCATTCCACCCTTCGCTGCGCTCAGGATGGCTGCGGTCTCCCCCACTGCGAAACCACTGAAATGACGAAGCGACTCCGCCAATATCGTTCAACGAACATGGATACCCCCTGAACGCTTACAATACCGGGGTTACCGGTGAGGCTGGATATTGTTTTTTTTAAGGCAAAATATTTCCGACTTCATTGAAATAAAGAAAATATTTCAATTTATTCTGGCTAGGCGCAATGGAGGTGCCTATTGAAGGCCTAGCATTCATTCATCATGATTAAACATTTATTGAAATTCCGGCGCCGTGCCTAGAGCGAAAACCTTATTTAAATTTTGCCTTTTAAAAAAATATTATCCAGCCGATCCGGACTGTGAATTACGACCAAAATAAGGGTGCGAAACTTAAGTAATTTAGTTTAGATCGGGAGAGCGATTGGTAGCGCTCACCGCTCGCTCGTAGTCCTGGCTTTTTTTGAACAGAACGCCTAAGAACGGAATGTCACCATCAACGAGTGTGCTTGGATTGAAGTCGGGATCGGTTTTCAGCGCTCGTATCCAGTTGATCAGCTCTCGGGTGGCTGGTTTCTTTTCTATGGCATCAATTCCCCGCAGCCGGTATATTGTGGATACGGCATTTTCCATCAGATTCGCGTCGATATCCGGGAAATGAACCGAAACAATCTTTCGCATCATCTCAGGATCTGGAAATGCGATGTGATGGAAACTGCACCGGCCCAAAAACGGATCAGACAGGTCTTTTTTGGCATTGGAAGTGATAATGATTACCGGGCGATGTATGGCTTTAATCGTTCGGTCGATTTCGATGATATCAAACTCCATCTGATCAAGAACATCGAGCATATCGTCTTGAAAATCCGTGTCGGCCTTGTCTATTTCGTCGATTAACAGCACGGTTCTCACCTCTGACGTAAAGGCCTGACCAATCTTACCCATCTTGATGTAATCTTCGATATTGCTGACATCCCTGTAAGAATCTCCAAACCGACTGTCGTTAAGGCGCGTGAGCGTGTCATACTGGTAAAGGGCATCAACGAGCTTCATACTCGATTTCACGTTCAGAACAATTAGCGGCATGGCCAAGCTTTCAGCAATAGCATGAGCCAACATGGTTTTTCCTGTCCCTGGTTCCCCTTTTAATAAAAGCGGCATTTCCAGAGCCATTGACACGTTAACGATGCTGGCAAGCTCGTCATCTAAGACATATTGGGCTGCACCGGCAAATTTTTTCGGTGAAGTCGTCTCGATCATTTCAACCTCAACAGATATTATTTCTTGTGATATCAGACAACTCTCTGGTTAACCTAAGTGCTTTTTTAGTAAGATCAAGTCTCAATGACCCTGCTCCGCAACTCGGTGTGATTAAAGATTGTTCCAATACGGTAGACTTGTCAATACCAACCGTTTCGATCGCCTTGACCTGGCTATCCCACAAGGTCAGCAATGAAGCGGCGGTTTCTTTTTCAAGGTCTTCGTCTCTTAAGGTAGGAACAATTCCCCAGGCCAGGATGCCGTCCCGTTCGATAAAATGTTTTAAATAATCAGGATAAAGGATCAGTCTGTCAAAAAAAGAATAGGTGTCAAAACTGATAATGTCGGTAGCTGATTCAAGAACCAGGGACCAATCAGCATTTGCGCAAACATGAATCCCTGCAAAACCGCCTTCTGCATGGACGGCCTCAATGATTTCCTGAAAACACGTTAAAACGTTATCACGGGATATGCTTATAAAAGCAGAGGATCCAACCCCCCCCAAAGCCGGCTCATCCAAAAAGATAATTACCGGACATCCGCTGCTTGAAAGCTGCCTGACCTGCCATCTCGCTTTTTGTGCCAAAAGTTTTACCGCTACATCTTTAAGCTGCTCGTCATAAAAGATTGCTTTTCCGTTCTGATCGGTCAAACCCAGTCCAAAGGTTACCGGACCGGTAACTTGACCTTTGACTGCAACAGGCTGATAGGAAAGATTCTGAAGACGTTCTTTAAAGGCAAAAAACCCTGCAGCCGTATCGGTATTTAACCTAAATCTCGAATCGTCAAGATTTGCCTCTCCCTCTGTTACCGCCATATAATCTTCATAAAAATTAAGAAGATCTTCATCTATTTTATTGCCGGCTGTGTTAACAAAGGTCTTGTCTTTTTCGGTTGTAATACCCGGGAAACCCGGAAGGAATTGGGGGATCATCCCTTCTTTTTGAAAGGCCGGTAGCTGAACCCACAATGGAATTTCAGGCGTATATTTAAACACCAATTCAACAGCTTCATGGTGATCTTTAATTGGGAGGCTTCCAATCAAAACCGGAAGACTATTTGGCTTGAACATCATCTACCCTTCTTCGAGATCTTTATGTTATAGAAAATTTTTAGATTAAAGATAATTACCACGTGTCAAGTCTATTTACAAGCCATAGCCTGTAATTGATTGACACTTAAAATCACAGGTGTTATATTCTGGTGAAGAATCTTCAGGTTTTATTTTTTCCAGAATCTCGTTTTGTCAATAACAGGTTCGACAACCTACTTATCCAAAAAGGTTTACAGTGGCTGACATTATTCAACTTGACGCCAAACTTCAGCATAGTAAAGAAAAAAAAGCTGACATAATAAAAAAGCGTAAAGTTTTGGCTATTCAAAAAGTTTTTCAGTGTACACATTGTGCTTTTAAATGTGAAAAATGCGGCATTCAAATCACGCTGGATGAGGAAAACAAAATAAGTGATTCCAGACAATTGAAGGTGCCATACCGGTTTTGTGCAAGCTGCTCCGAGGAATACATCGATTACATCAAACGACTTCAGGGAGAGGGGGATGAGGATTGCTACTGGCACAACGAGGCCTGGTTAGAAGTCTGGAAGAAATGGATCGACTATCAGCATGTTATCGATCGTTATTTAAAATCAAAAGAATTCCTGATGCTTATGCAAGAGATGAAAGACACCGGGCCTGACCAATAGGAGGACTATATGTTTGGAATAGGAATGCCAGAACTTATTATTATACTTGTGATTATCCTGATTATTTTCGGTGCCGGCAAGCTCCCTGAAATCGGAGCGGGAATGGGAAAAGCCATCAGGAACTTCAAGGGCGCGACAACAGAATCTGATACAAAAAAACCCGAAAAGATCGAAGAAAACAAGAAATCTTAAATATCTTGATCCATGTCTTTTTTGCCCTCGGTAGAATTATTGCTCGAACAATCAAGCCCTCAACTCCTTAACCCCTTGCTAAGTATGCGTACCCTTAAATACGGTATCGTTTTATAATTGGATTATTTATAATCACCGCTAAGACGCTGAGGTCACAGAGAATTTGTTTCTTTTTTTGTTTTCCGCTGAGAGGGCGGAAAACAAAAATATGTTTCCCTGTTGAT
>CALANC010000244.1 GCA_937925895.1 uncultured Desulfobacterales bacterium | reverse complement strand
GGATTTTAAAACACAATAAATAGGATTAGGTAAAAAGGCTGAAACCCCTGGAAGGAAGACACGCCCAAGGGTTTCAAGAAAAGGAGGTATAAAAAGAGTTAAGAACGGAGATTGATACCATATGTTTTCCCGAGTATAGGCGGGGAAGGCAAGATTAGAGACTTCAGGTGCTCATGGGATACAGCTTGCAAAGATGCTAAAATCGGCAAAAGGTTGTTCCATGACTTTCGCAGAGCCGCCGTTAGAAACATGGTACGGTCTGGAATACCCGAGAGAGTGGCAATGATGATTTCAGGGCATAAAACACGGTCTGTTTTTGACCGATACAACATTGTAAACGATACAGATTTGAAACTTGCTTCACAGAAACAAGAGACTTATCTCAAATCCCAAATAGTTACAAACTTGGTGACAGTCACCGACTTGAACGAAAAGAGAGAATCTATAACCAATGCCTAACACTTACCATTACTGCATTTCAACGCTCCTATCCGGCTCAATGCCTAATAAAAAAGGGCTTAACAGCATGGTATGCTGTCAAACCCTTAATAATGCTGGTGCCGGAGCTCGGAATCGAACCGAGATGGGGTCGCCCCCGCGGGATTTTGAGTCCCGTGCGTCTACCAATTTCACCACTCCGGCCTGACGAGATAAAATTGTATATGATATTTTAAAATTGTCAATACCGTATCCACCATGCACCCGGTTAGGGAGTTACTAATAGTTCCTGCCCCGGATGAATATCAGCGCTTTTGGCCAGTTTATTCAATTGCCGTATCTTTTCCACTGTCAAGCCGTACTTACGACTAATGCCGTACAGGGTGTCGCCGGCACTGACGGTATGATAACGTTTTTTCCCTGTTTTTTTAGTAACTTTCTTTTGGCTTGAAGTCTTAACCTGCTTGGGTGTTGCTTTTGCTAACTTTTTCTTCAAGTCATCTATACTTTGGGCAATTTGATCCATTCTCAAAGAAAGGGATGCCTCTGATCGGTCGAATCGTTCTTTGAATTGTTCAAAGGCTTTCGCCTGCTCCCAGATTTGTGCGACCTTGTCATCAATGGTTTCAAGCTTGACAACCCTTTCTTCCAGCTTTTTTATTCTGGCCTCCAGATCGGCGATCTGGCTTTCATTTATGCTGTTTCTACCCTTGGGAAAGAATAGGATTAATAGAATAATCAGCACTAAAAAACCAATCCCAAACCATAAAAAGGGAACTTCCTCGGGCATTTTAAATATCTTAGACTTGGATTTATCTTTTTTCTTCCAGGGTGAATATTCTTCTTCCTCAAATAAGGCTTCTTGTTGTTCTGAATTTATATTTACTCTAAAGTCGGAGTTTTTTTCTTCCATCGATTGTCCTCCCTGAACAAATTCGTCCTTTTTCTAAATGCATTGAGATGATTTATATTAGATTTATTCGTTTATTACCCGATTCTTGCGTTTAAATTGATTAGAAAAAAGGATCATCGTCCGATCTACCATTTGGGTAACACATATAATTATATGATTCTTTTTAAACCCGTGTCAATTAACTATCTTAAAGGTTCTCATCAATTTTCATGCCAGATTTAGGTATTAAAATAGAAACAGGGAAACGTCTTCGTTAACGGGGACCCATATTCTTCAAAGCGGGCAGATTATATCTTTCCCGGATTTGTTTGTTGATTTTCGGAATTTCAAGTGTATCAATATAAATTACTTTAGGTCGTTGTTCAAATTCAAGTTTATGAAAACCATTTTTTGGATTTTCCAATGCCGGGGGTATATCGTCAAGCTTGAAGATATCTTTGTTGTTTATGCGTTTAATTACCAGGTGGGAAAGCTCATTGTATCCGATGGTGTATGATGTGGGTAAGACTCTGGAGAGAAAAACGATTTTTTCCCTGCCGTCATACGCAAAGTTGTCCTGATTGGCCAGGTAGTATGCCAAGTGCACAGGGGCTTTTGCCGACCATTCCTTGCCGTATTCTCTAAGGTAAGTACCGGAAAGCTCCTGGAAGACCAAGCCGCCCAGAATATAATAACGTGGCGCTTTGTCAACGATGTAAGGAGGAACCAGATAATCTTCCGGCTGTATGTGGTCTAAAATCACATCGACAGTGAATTCCTTTCCTGTGCGGAAGATCCTGAAAGTGATGCTGTTTCCCACGTAATATTCACAACGGATCAAATGTGACAGAGATACTTTTCCATAAATGGGATGATCATAATTGCCGCGGCTATCGAGACCAAATCCGGCGATTTCCATAATAATATCCCCTTTTCGTATGCCTGCTCTCTCAGCGGCGCTGTTTTTTATGACCTTCTCCACGTAAACTCCACCGGGTTTTCCAGCAATACCCACATATCGTCTGAGCTGAGGGTCTTCGGTGGGGGCGATTTTTATACCGGACATGGGAAATCCTAAATAATTACCGTCGACTGCATCTTTTATAAAATTTTCAATAACCGGTGCAGCAATCACATCAATTGTTTGGGCCTTGGAATCATATCGCATAAGAAGCCCTGCAAGTTTATCGTTTTTGACCACAGGGAGGGTAAAGTTATTGAATCGATACTGTAGCGAGCTGTTTAAACGATAGGTTAGAAAGTAGTCACTAAAAGGATAACGAGTGAGTTCGATGGAGGTTATCGTACCCAAAGCAGGTGTAACACCACCGTTAGGATTCACCTGCCAGACAGCCAATTGATCTCCCTGAAAGGCATCGGTTGTCAGTTTCAGGGGTTGAATATTTTCCAGAAATCGAGGATGAATCGGTTGCAGAACGGCAAGGTTCGTCTCGTAATCGATTACCTCAATTTTTGCCCCGCTTTTTTTTCTATTGTCCACTCTTTCCAGCTCAATGTATCTATTGTCTGCCAGAAACCTGGACGTCACCAACACTCGCGGCCCTTCAATTACCACACCGATGGCGGTATGCGTAGAAGACGCTCTCCGTTGCCAGGGACGGTGGAAATTGTAGCCTTGCCTTGTGATCTTGATACGGATCACCGGTTGATTCGGTTGTACGTTAATTTTTTTTTCGGATGGCCCTATTTGAGCCACATGACAGCTTGGAAACAGTAAACACCATAGAATTATTACGGTGATAAAACGGGCAGAGATATGAGAGAATTTCAGATGTTGTTTTTGAGGTAGTGCTAAAGTCATCAGATGAAATCCGTCAATTTAAATGGGCGGATGATTGCAGGAAATCGTCAGGAACAATGGAATCGCCCAGATGTTCTTCTTTTAAAACATTGTATCTGCGTAAGATGCGTTTCCTGGCCTTTATGATCTCGCGGCGTTCCAGAACAACGGGACGCTCTTTGCTCATAAGTTGGATGACATAATAATCGACGGGCGCTTTGAATGCTGTCGATACATCAGCCAAAGTTTTTATCTTTTTATTGTTAATTTTAAGAACAATCGAGTTGACGAAGCTGTTCAAGTAAGCGTTGATGGGATCCGGCAGTATTTTACTGAGAACAACTATCTCCGGTTTGTCAAGATAAAGTTCATTTTCAAGGAAAAGAGAATAATGGTAGAGAAGATTGATGTCCTTGGTATTTCTTGAATTCATAAAGCCAAAGGAAAGCGGTTGGAAAAGCAAGCCGCCGACAAGAACAAATCGTGGTTCGACATCATGTCGACGTGCCTGCATTAAGTAAGGCCAGGGAATTTTTAGTGCAACGGTAACTTCCATTTCTTTTCGATTACGAAGGATTTTCAACTTAACTTTATCGCCTTTGAATTTGCGTTCAACAACCTCGGCCATAAGGATGCGCCTGCCGTCCATTTCAACATATCCGTTACTATCTATGGGGAAACCTTGAATGGAAAGCAACACATCACCCGCCTTTAGCGTACCCGCCGCTGCTCCAACAGAGAGAACGCCGCTGACCATTACTCCATAATCGTCCGGTTTAAGCCCAATCGCTCGGCGATGGGCACCGTTGATGAGTGGGAACGAATATAGGCCAAGATCAACATAACGGTCATATTGTCCGTCTTCCAAATCTTTTAAGAACCGTTCGATTACAGTAACAGGAATCATGTATCCTACATTCTGAGCGACATTCCTGCGATAGGCCTGAAACGCTACTCCTACAACGACATTGTCCTGTAATACCGGGCCACCGCTATTTCCCGGGTTGATGGCCGCATCAATTTGAATTGCCAAGTGGCTATCCGCTGAAGAGTGGGAATATACCTGGTAATCAATTCTAGAAACCACACCGCGTGTTACCGATAAACGCTTGCCTCCAATGGGGTAACCGATAACGGTTACGGTCGAGTTTAAAGACGGCACATTGCCGAATGACAGAGGTGTCAAGTCATTTAGAAACGAATCGTCGAGTACTTCAAGGATAGCAAGATCACAGTCATGGCCAATAAACTTTATCCTTGCTTCATACTGCCTAGAATCGCCCTCCTTTTCCACTGCGATGAACCGCGCATTACTTGATATGTGTGCATTGGTTAATATCTGTTTACCTGAAATAACAAAACCCGTGCCGGATCCCTGTGTTATTGGACCTGGATTCCAAGGCTCCGCATAGTCTGGAGCTTGAGAGATGACGCGTATCTTAACAACGCTGTTTCTAATTCGTGTAGGTATGGGTTTTGCTGCTTGGAGGGTTTTTGCATTCAAGGTGAACAGGAAAAGAAAAATCAAGCCAAGCTTCAGGTACAACACAACCCCATTACTTTTTAATGGTACAGACATTGAAAACATCCCGATCAGATTGTTTCTGTTATTCTTATAGGATTTGAAAATTTAGCACCCGTGCCGAAACTTGTCAACATAGACAAAACCTGCTTATCGAAAAATTCTTCAAAAAAAATCCCGTGGCATATCATCGCTCACGGGATTTTACATCAATGAATTTTTACTTTTATTTTTTATCTTCTTCTTCTTTTACTTCTTCTTTTACTTCTTCAAAATCTGCATCGACCACGTCATCCTCAGAAGCGGACGGCCCGGCCTGAGCCGTGTCTTCTGCGTCCGGATGTGCTCCTGCTTGCTCCGCGCCTGCCTGGGACGCTTGTTGGTACATGGCTTCTGCCAATTTATGAGAGGCCTGGGTCAACTCTTCGCTTAATCGCCTAATTTCTTCGGTATTTTCGCTTTGCATTTCTTTTTTAAGTGCTTCAACGGCAGTTTCCACATTGGTCTTGGTTGCAGCATCAATTTTGTCACCAAGGTCTTTAATAGATTTCTCCGTTGAATAGATTAAAGCGTCGGCTGAATTGCGCGCTTCTACCAGTTCTTTTTTCTTTTTGTCTTCATCGGCATGGAGCTCGGCATCTTTAATCAGCTTGTCAATCTCTTCTTTAGACAGGCCGCTCGAGGCCGTAATCTGAATCGACTGTTCCTTCCCAGTTGCCATGTCCTTTGCAGAAACATTTACTATTCCGTTTGCATCTATATCAAAAGTTACTTCAATTTGTGGAACGCCCCTCGGTGCGGGTGGAATTCCTACAAGTTCAAAACGCCCCAGAGTCTTGTTCCCCCCAGCCATTTCCCTTTCTCCCTGAAGAACATGGATGGAAACAGCCGGTTGATTGTCTGCTGCAGTGGAAAAAATCTGGCTCTTTTTTGTCGGAATCGTTGTATTCTTATCGATGAGCCTGGTCATCACCCCACCCAGGGTTTCAATGCCGAGTGAAAGCGGCGTCACGTCGAGCAGAAGAACATCCTTGACGTCTCCTTTAAGTACCCCACCCTGTATGGCAGCTCCTATGGCTACAACCTCATCCGGGTTCACACCTTTGTGAGGGTCTTTGAGGAAAATGTTTTTTACCCGTTGCTGAACCGCCGGCATACGTGTCATACCTCCTACAAGAATAACTTCATCAATGACATCGGGCGTCAGTCCGGCATCCTTAAGTGCAATCCTGCAGGGCTGTTCCAACTTGTCCAGCAGATCACTGATAAGACCTTCAAGTTTGGCTCTGGTTATTTTTATGTTAAGGTGTTTAGGGCCGCTGGCATCGGCGGTTATAAAGGGAAGATTTACATCTGTTTCCATGGAGGTAGAGAGCTCCATTTTGGCCTTTTCGGCAGCTTCTTTTAGTCGCTGCAAAGCCATTTTGTCATTCCTTAAATCGATCCCCTGATCCTTTTTAAATTCGTTCGCCAGATATTCAATCAGTCGAAGGTCGAAATCTTCGCCGCCAAGATGGGTGTCACCATTTGTAGCCTTGACTTCGAACACGCCTTCACCGATTTCAAGTATGGAGACATCAAACGTACCTCCACCTAGATCAAAAACAGCAATTTTTTCTTCTTTTTTCTTGTCGAGACCGTAAGCCAGAGATGCGGCAGTCGGCTCGTTAATAATTCTCAACACATTGAGACCGGCAATCTTGCCGGCGTCTTTCGTTGCTTGACGTTGATTGTCATCAAAATAGGCAGGTACAGTAATAACCGCATCAGTAACTTTTTCTCCCAGGTATTCCTCGGCAGAATTTTTTATGTTTGACAAAATATAGGATGATATTTCAGCCGGGCTGTTCGACTTGTCCCGCAACCTTATATGGACATCACCGTTTTCTGCCTGTTCTATTTTGTAAGGGAGTATTTTAATATCGTCCTGGACTTCTTTTGATGCATATTTACGACCGATGAGTCTTTTTACGCCAAAAATTGTGTGTTCAGGATTTGTGATTGCCTGGCGTTTTGCTATTTGACCGACCAATCTCTCTCCACTCTCTGAAACGGCTACTATCGAGGGAGTAGTGCGCCCACCTTCGGGATTGGTGATAACTTTACCTTCGCCGCCTTCCATTACCGCAACGCATGAATTTGTGGTTCCGAGATCGATTCCAACAACTTTACCCATTTGATTTCCTCCTTGGTCTTATATCTGATGTATTGTTCTTTCTTTGTTTGTGTTATTCAGCTTTTAAATCTTTTTCTTCTGATATCGGTTTTGTTTTGGATACAACCACCATGGCAGCCCTGAGCAACCTGTCATGAATCATGTATCCTTTTTGTAGTTCCATTAAAACGGTGTTGTCTGGATGCTCATCAGTCTCTTGCTGTTGAACAGCTTGATGAAAGTTGGGATCAAAGGATTTTCCCAATGAATCAAAGGATTTCGCACCGAATTTCTCAAATACTTTCAATATCTCCTTGAGGGTCATGCTGACCCCTTCTACGACAGAACTGTTGGCGTGCTCGCTATCACAGGTAGATTCTATGGCTCTGTCCAAATCGTCGACGATAGGAAGCATCGCTTTAATGAATGATTCGTTGGCAAATTTCCTAAAATCATTCATTTCGCGTTGTGTGCGTTTTTTATAGTTTTCTAACTCAGCGGAAGCTCTTAGGAAGCGATCGTGAGATTCCTTGGCTTCCTTTTCTAAAGATTCAAGTTTTTCTTCCATCTCCTTTAAAGGATCATCGGGTCTATCTTTATTTTCTATTTTTAAATCATTTTTTTGGATAATTTTACTATCCGGGATGGATTTTTCAGCGTCTTTAGGTTTTTTATTTTCCGATTCATTTTCTTGGTGAATTTTGATTTTCTTTTTAGCAGGCATGGACCGAAGCTTTCTCCTCTAATTAAATGATTTAAAGTTAGATTAATATTGCAAAAAATAAGACTGTATAAGGTATTGTCAAGCAATAAAAGGGGTTTTTAGAATTCAAATAGGAGGCGTTTTTTATGGGTTTCAATCAAGATATTTGGATTGGTTGTGCACCCTCCGTCGAATCTTTTTCTGAGGTGTAATAAGCCACCTATATGATCAGGGTCGATCCTCGACACAAACTGCATTACTTATCGCTGCTTCCTTCCGGACCTGACGAGGTTCGTAACCGTTTGTTGCGTGGCGTCCGATCAAAATGACTTATTGGCTTCAGAGTCAAAACCCTTTAGAGGGAATTCAGCCCCGCATAGAGCGGATTTCGGGAAAAGGGCACCGCTAGCTCCCCGCCTAGCACAACCGAGAATATGAATATAATCGATTAAAAGAATTTTCAAGGAAAAAAACTCGACGGAATAACCACAATATGGACTGTAATTTCAAACGGCAGGTTCTATATTCTGTGTTTCTTATTGACATTCAACCATCTATGACATAAGAGGGACATACTGAATGGCAAAACACTTCCGCAAGAAAGTTGTTTTTCCGACTTGTCACGCTATCGTCGATATTAGGCAACAAAGCGGTATCAAACCCTCCGACAACAAAAGGTAAATATAATGAAACGAAACCTTTTGATTCTTTTCATTTCATTCTGTTTTTTGATCACCGGAGGTTGTGCGGTTTTGATGGTCGGCGCAGGCGCAGGCGCGGGCGTATATACTTACGTGAATGGCCAGCTCAAAAGAACGTATCAGGCGCCGTTTGAAACGACGAACCATGCGTGCTTTACAACCCTGGAAAATCTGAAGATATCGATCACCGAGAAATCTTCAGACGAAGTGAAGGCAACAATTCGAGCCAAGAGAACCGATGGAACGCCTGTTACGGTAAAAACCGTGATGATAGCTCCAGGTATTACTGAAGTTTCTGTCCGCTCCGGAGTTATAGGAATGTGGGACAAAAAAAGTTCTGAGCTGATTCATGCCAGCATCGCACAAAGGTTACAAGGATAACGTAATACGAACTGTTGAACAAACCGTTACAACCTATGGAATGCTCGAGCAAAAAGACGCGGTTGTTGTTGGTGTGTCCGGTGGACCTGATTCAGTAGCACTACTTCATATACTGCTCCAACTCTCTTCCAAATATTCCCTAAGACTTGGTGTTGCCCACTTAAATCACTCTCTTCGACAAGATGATTCCGACCAAGAAGCTGATTTTGTTTCAGCCCTGGCAAAAAAAATTAACTTGCCATGTTATTTAGAAAAAGTAGATATCCGTAAATATCAGCTTGAAAAAAAGCTCTCTCTAGAGGATGCGGGGAGGCGGGCACGATATGCTTTTTTTAACCAGGTGGCAGAAGCCGATAAATTCAACAAAATTGCACTTGGGCATCATGCTGATGATAATGCAGAACTTGTTTTGATGAACCTTTTTCGGGGAAGCGGCCCACTGGGTCTTTCAGGAATACCTAAGGTGAGAAACCAAAAAATTATACGGCCGTTAATAGAATTGAAACGATATCAACTTGTGTGATAGTCCCGATTGCATGGGGTCGGTATGTCAGCAGGACATGTTCGCCATCTGGCAACAACCAGGGGAGAACACCGTCTGCCAAAACTCCCTCTAACAAAGGTTGGAGT
>CALANC010000243.1 GCA_937925895.1 uncultured Desulfobacterales bacterium | reverse complement strand
GGTTGCATGACTTACTCTCTATCCTTTTTATCTTTTCAAAAAATAAAAACATAATATTCAATAGGTTATAAATAATTTACTTATTCTGGCATAGTATTTGCTCAATTAAACAAGTAAAGGTGAGAGCCAAACCAATGTCTGGGTTTGGCAGTAGGAAAAGAATTACAAACGGAGAAAAAAAATGATTCGGGCAGAAACCTTGAAAAAACTATTTGAAGACAGACTTGAGAAATCGACAATTGCCATCAAAGGCAAATGTTCCGATTGCGGGTGCGATGTCACCATTGACATAACACCTACGTCTGCAGGCTTTGGATTGAATGGCGGCGTTCTATTTGAAGATTCACAAAACGGGTATCTCGCTAAATGCTTGATTTGTTTCGAACTTAACCCAATGATAACTGTTCATTAGGGGCCAATGCCACATTCAACGAAATCAAGGTCAAGTAATCAACACCCCCGGATTTGGAAAAACAATAGAGGTGAAATTCATGAGATATTATGAAAAGAAACCAGATTACGTGTGGCAAAAAAAACGTCGCAGGGAATCGGATAAAGGTGTTAAAAAAGACAGGCGCAGAAAAGTCGTAGATGGAATTATTGTTGACGATTACGAGCGCAGAAAGAAAGAGGACCCTTCTTATGATGGTGCTGAAAAACGTAGCGGTGAAGACAGAAGAAGCGGAAAAGATAGGAGAAAATAAAAAACTTTAAAGATTTAAGGTGCCGGCGTAACGGTGGAGACACTTACCGTTTGACATCAAATGCTCAAGTTTGATAAAATCATCATCACTGAATGGAATTGGCTAAAAATGACCTGATGCTGCATCCGGTATAAGGAAAGTTAAAGTGGACAAAAAAACCATGCTTTTGGTGACCAACAATTCCGAAGATGAACAGTTGATACTTGATATACTTGAGGGAAATGATATTATGAGTGACATCGTGGTTGCGAAAGACGGAGCCGAAGCACTCGACTATCTGTTCAGAACGGGGACCTATGCAGATCGTGACCTAAGCAATATGCCTCAAGTTGTCCTGTTAGATTTGAAGCTGCCAAAAATAGATGGATTGGAAGTGTTGAGACGTCTGCGCGATGACGAAAATACCAAGTTAATCCCTGTTGTTGTTCTCACTTCATCGGCGGATGAGCAGGGTTTAAGTGAAATTTATCTGTCGGGAGCCAGCAGCTATATTCGTAAGCCATTGGATTCTGAGCAGATGGCGGAAGCAATTAGATACTGGATGGTTTTGAATGAGCCTCCACCATAATAAGGATTCTTTCCCCTTACGATAACAACCTCTATAAATTGTAATCACACCCATATTAACCTCCCTTTTATAGTCAAAAATATTCCTATGGAAATTATAATGTCAATCGCTTTCAGATTCCAGTCCGAATCTTTTGATTTTGCGCCAAAGGGAAACCCGGTCAATACCCATAAATTTCGCTGCTTTGGTTTTATTCCACTCACATTTTTCCAAAATCCATTTAATGTAGCTCTTCTCATGCTCTTCAAGGGTCGGGATGTCGGAAGATTTCCGACGATAGGTTTCAACCGAAAGATCGCTGATATAATCCGGCAGATCGCCGACGGTTATTTCCGGCCCGTTGGCCAGAGCGAGGGCCCGTTCAATGACATTTTCCAGTTCTCTGATATTTCCCGGCCAGCTGTATTGACAAAGCAATTCCATGGATTCTCTTCGGATATTATCAACCTCTTTATCCATGGCGTTGCTTTTTAGAGATAGAAAGTGATGAGCCAGAAGTGGTATGTCACCGTTTCTTTCGGCAAGGGAAGGAAGTTTTATGGTGATGACATTCAAACGATAAAACAGATCCTGACGGAAATGACCTTTTTCCACATCTTTTTTGAGGTCGCGATGGGTGGCTGCAATGAAACGCACATCCACGGGAACGGATGTCTCGCCGCCCACCGGCAAAACCTCTTTCTCCTGGATGACGCGCAACAGCTTCACCTGCATACTCGGCGGCATATCTCCGATTTCATCCAGAAAAACCGTTCCGCCGTCGGCCACCCTGATCAGTCCTGCCTTTGTCTTTGTGGCTCCGGTAAAGGCATCCTTTTCATGACCGAACAACTCATTGGCCATTAACTCTTCAGTAAACGAACCACAATTGAAGGCAATGAATTCTTTTTCAGATCGGGGGCTGAGCTGGTGGATGGAGCGGGCAACCAGTTCCTTACCGGTTCCACTTTCGCCGAAAATCAAGACGTTGATGTCGGAAGAAGCAATCTGATGAATGGTTTTTTGAACATCTAGCATGCCCTTGCTCTGACCGATAATGGCGGGAATCTTTTGCTGCTTGCTGAGTGTTTCTTTCAGCTTAATGTTTTCAAGCCGCAGTCGCCGTTTTAAAAGCGCCTCTTTGGTAATCTGTCGAACTTCTTCGATTTTATAGGGTTTGGCGATATAATAATAGGCGCCATCCCGCATGGCTTGAACGGACGAATCGACGGTGGCATAGCCGGTGATCATAATGACTTCGGTGTAAGGCTGGAGTTCTTTCGTTTTCTGTAACACCTGCATACCGTCAATTTTTTCCATTTTCAAATCGGTGATCACTAGATCGAAGTTTTTTGAGTGCAGCAAGCCGATGGCCTTGCTCCCATTGTTGACGGAAATGACGTTGTAACCTGATTTGAGGAGAATATGCTCAAGATTTTTTCGGGCAATTTCTTCGTCCTCTACAACCAGAATGGTTTCTTTTTTCTTTTCCACAATTGTCCTTCTAAATTCTAACCCCGGTTAAACCGAAAACATTTTTTCCCAAAGGCGGAAAGGCACCAAAAATTTAATGAGAAAGCGTTTTGCTACAAAAGGCATAATACGTCTTATTCCTGCTGATCAAACGGCAGAAAGCAGGTAAATGTCGTGCCCTTTCCAATCTCGCTGGAAACGGATATGTTGCCGCCGTGTTGTTCCATAATGCCGTAGACAATGGACAGCCCCAGTCCGGAGCCCGCGCCCACTTCTTTTGTGGTGAAAAAAGGATCAAAGATTTTTGAGATGATGTCCTTAGGGATTCCCATGCCCGTATCTATCACCTGAAAACAAAATCCGTTTTTCTCATTCTGTTTGTATGCTTTGACGGTGATGTCGCCACCATCTTTCATGGCATGTGCGGCATTAATGATAAGATTGATTAAAACATTCTTAATCCGAACCCCGATAGTGGCCTTTATGTCCTCGGGCACCTCCACGATAAGATTAATGTTCTTCGGTATCTCCGATTTAACATGTTCAACTGCAGTGTTGACCAGGGCTCTAAAATTAATCTCTTTTAAGGTTAAAGACCTTTCTCTGGCGAATTCCAACAGTGACTTGACTATTTCTTTGCTCCTTTCCACCTCTTTTTCAGCACCGGCCAAAAGCTTTTTTTTATATCCCATATCGGCGTCATCCCATTCTTCCACCAAGATTTGAATAGAGGTGGAAATATTATTTAAGGGGTTGTTCAATTCATGGGCTACACCGGAGGTTAATCTCCCTAAAGATGCCAGTTTCTGGGCCTGAACAAGCTGTTTGCTACGATTGTTCAGCTCACTGATCATATTGTTAAGACTATCTACCAGGGATTCAAATTCATCGCCGCTCTTTATTTCAGGAATGCTTTTAAAATCGCCAATGGAGATTTTGGTAATGGCTTCCCCGATGATCTTTAGGGGGCGGTTAACATTAAAAATTAAAAACAGGGCAACGACAACGGACAGGATAAAAACAGGTATAAGGGCGATCAGATGGATCATTCTAGATTTTCCGATCAGATCCTGGGTAAATTTGCTCTCTTTTTTTACAATTTTTTCCAGCTCATCGGTAAGAATTCTTCCCTGATTTCGGATTGAATCAATGGCGTTCTGAGGAACCACCAAATATCCTTCATCTAATTTCATGAGACTTTTGAGAGACTCCTTATATGCCACCAATTCGGCAACCCTTTCATCGAGATTTTTAGCCAGAGTGTATTTTGAGTATTTGGCCAATATATCACGAAGGATTTCCTCTGCCTGATGAACATAGTCGAGGGCCTCTTCAATATTTTTTCTGTCAAAGGATAAAAAATAGTTTTTTTCATATCGGCGGGCTTCCAGGATGGAATTAAAAAGATCGTATTTTCTCTCAATGATCTGGATTTTTTGATTGAGAACATACTGGCTGTAATAACTGCGCGCCCATACTAGCGCACTAAGACCTATAAATATCGCAAAAGCGAGAAAAATCTTCCCTCTGATACTGATTTTCATGGTGAGCTACTCAATCTGCATCGATTTTTGGAACTGATGGCCCATTAAGAAAAATATTACCTAGGATGTTGGGCGTAATTTCATTAAACTGCCGGGTTGCGTCCTTCTGAAAGGCTTCTTCGATATGATGTTGCAATACCGGACTGCAAAACGGATGATTTCACAGGCATCTAAAATTGTCAAGTTTCCGATATTAATTAAAATATTTCAAAGATTGGGATCGATGTCACTTGTCCTGGACAGGAACCCGGATTACTGAATCCCGTAAAAGAAATAGAGAATGGCCAACTCTACCGCTAAAAAGATGGCGGTCATCACTGCACCCGCCTTGGCATAGTCCACCGTTCGATACCCGCCAGGTCGCATAATCAGGGCGTTGACCTGATGGGTCGGCAAAACGAAAGTGTTGGAAGCCGACAGGCCGACGACCAGTGCAGCCATCCGGGGGTCTCCGCCGGCCATGACCGCCATGTTCATACATAAGGGAACCAGCAAAACCGTAGCGCCCACATTGGAAACCACCAGGGTGAAAAAAGATGTCATCACACCGACAGCAGCCAGAAGCACAATGGGAGACGGTTGACCCAGCAATCCTAAGATATATTTGGCAATAAAAGCGGCTGTTCCGGTTTTTTCAAAAGCCATTCCCAATGGTATCAGGCCTGCCAGCAAAAAAACCGTCATCCAGTCCACGGCATAATAGGCTTCGTCCACCGAAAGCACACCGGTGATGATCATTCCCAGGGCGCCGGACATCAGGGCCACTGAAAGCTGTGTCTTAAAAACAATGATTTGCGTCAGTGCCACTGCCAGCCAGATCACCGCCAGTTTGGCCTTCTCCGGACGCATAATTTCACCTTCCAGGGTCGTGGCAAAGGTAAGTGCCCGCGGCTGCGGCTTATTTCTCAGAATATGGAACCGGTCCCAGGGGCCGTGCAGCAACAGGGTGTCACCCATTCTCAACCGAACATGGGTCAGGCCGCTGTAGATAATTTTTTGGCCGGTAAAAAGGGCCACCGGATTGACACTGTATTGCTCTTTGAAGTTGACTTCGCTCATGGTTTTGCCGATCAATTCCGACCGGGGTGAAACCACGGTTTCGGTCATGCCGGCGTTGGTCGGAGCCAAATACTCGCCAAACACCTCCAGGCCGTCTTTGATGATCCAGCCGTATTCTTCGGCCAGTTTGCGCACTTTTTTGGCTCTGCCCACAACGGCAAGGTCATCATTGGCTGAAATGACGTCGATGCTGCGCGGCACGTAGAGTTTTTCTTTTTTGTCTGTATAACTAATGGCCACGATGGTTACCAGAAATTTTGCTCTGACGCCCAGTTCTTCCAGGGATCTGGGTTTGGTAAAAGTTTCCGGAACATGAAGTTCGAATACATGTTCAAGTCCCTGATACTCATCCATCAGCATGGCCGTAACATCCTTTTCCGACTCGCCTTCGGCCGCTGGCAAAATAAATTTGCCGAACAACAAAAAATAGACGATGGCGCTTGAGAGCAGGCAGATTCCGATGGGAGTTTGGGTAAAAAGTCCAAAGGGTTCCAGTTTTTTTCCGCCCAGCACCATCAAATCGTTCAACAATATGGTCGGACTGGCCCCCACCAGCGTGATGGTTCCTCCGATGATGGCGCAGAAACCCATGGGCATCAAAATACGGGATATGGGCACCCCCATTCTTTTGGCAATGCGCTGGGCAGCCGGCAGAAAAAGCGCGGCGGCACCGATGTTTTGCATCATACTGGAGATGATGCCGACGGTTCCGGAGATGAGGGTAATCACCTTTTTTTCACTGTTGCCGGCCAGTTTGATTATGGGACCGGCAACCTTGTTCATCACGCCGGTCTTATCGAGTCCTGCGCCGATGATGATTACCGCAATAATGGAGCAGACTGCATTACTGCTCAATCCCACAAAAGCTTCTTTAGGAGATACCAGGCCGATAAGAGGGAGCATGACCATCATTATGATTCCAACCACATCGACTCTTACCCACTCAAAAATAAACAGGATAATAGCAAAAACCAGAACAATCATTGTCAGGATCATTTCAGGTGTCATTGGGAGTCATTCCTTTCTGCATATTAATTTTACACACTGCCTTTGGATTCAAAACCCAGCATTATCACGGGCGATTATTTGTCTTTGTTTTCATTTCTGAATTTAAAACAAAGCCAGAAGAAAAAACCCACCAATACCAGACCAAAAATGAAATGTGCATCCATTTCACCCTCCCTTATTAATGTTTTAACCGGGTATATAGTGCATAAAAAAAATTATTTTACAATATGAAAAAAGTTTTTACAAAAAAAAAGCAGAAAATCCGGGATAAAAACCCGGATTTTCTGCTTCGTCTATAAATTTAAGTGTACAATTTCAATCTGTCTGCCGCTTGTCGTCGAACAGCCATCGCCAACCCTATTTCAAAGTAAAATAAACGATATGCCGCGAACAACAAACAACCATATTATACAATGGAATATACGTATAGAGGCTTATGCAATCTTTCGCCTTCCTCGATTCTGCTTTCGGCACGATCTTCAATAGATTCTGAAACTACGAAAGCTATGTTTTTATTATCTCTTGTAACTGTTTGCAGAGCCTCCTCAGCCTCGCTGAACATCACGATATGATTAAAAGCGATTCCTTTTGCAGCAGCTGCTTGCTGAAACATGGCGGCATTTTTTTCTGACAAGCTTTTAAATTCTCCACAAAGCTGATCACGTGAATTTGAAAACAGCTTGAACGTATCGCAAGACAAGGGAGCGGTGTTTAAGGCCAGAATTTCATAGGACATTCGCTGGGCCATATCAAGCGCATAGTCGATAATCTCTTTGGAAAAGGTACTTTCTCTGCCAACAACCAGAAGTTGCATGATTTGCTGTTCTTCGGTTTGCTCTGCCATCGTCTCCATGGCATATTCGGATTCACCGGCTTCGGCAAAGGTAATCGCCTCTTGATACTTGTCCATTTTTTTGCCTGCTTTGCTCAACTTTTGTCTCATCCTTTCAAAAATTCCTGCCATTTTTTATCTCCTCTTATGTTATATTTATCTCTAATTCTATTGGTTCCTAACTGTGAACAGTTACCAGGGGAACGGGTAGATCTTTTTTTATTCTCGCGAGCGCATTTTTCTTTTCTGAAACATTGACGATTCGATTGACATCTTGATGAGAGGCATCGAAGATCGCCAAAACAACGTCCCGATGATCGTTCACATAATTGATAATCTCTTTTTCAGGATTCCCCGATTTTATTGAAAAATGACAATGAACGCCCTCTTTTTTCGATTCCGACAAGAGGTGCTCGATTTGTTTAGAGGCCTCGGCCACAATGTCCAAGGCGGTCTCATGTTCGCCGGCTTCGGCAAAGGTCGCCGCCACCATGGAGCCTTCAATATACGTTCTTGCGAGCAAGGCCTTTTTTCGAATTTTTTTAATATATTCCCGATAATATTGGGGCCTGATAATCTGGAATATGCTCAATTCCGCTTTAATTTGCTTACAAAGCGCAATTGCATAACGAAATGCCTTTTGATCGGGAGTTCCACCGTCTATGGCCAACAAAACTTTTTCCATTTTTATCCCCTTTGGCTGTTTAACGGACCGGCCCGGTTAAACACGCATCTCCGGTCGGGTTTCTTCGCTACGCCGGATGCGGGCATCGGTTCTTTTTCGGCTTTCCTTTTCCGGCCGGTCGTGCATGATATCGAGCGCAGTCTCATGTTCATTGGCTTCGGCAAAGGTGATGGCTGCCATCAATCTGTCGAAAGTCTTTTTAAATTTAAACATGGTTGAATTTCTCCCTTTTGCGGTTTATTTTTTTTGCCTTTGGCAACTCATAAAAGCAACTCTTGTGCCAAAAATGCCAGATAAAATTTATCTATCTGATATTACTATGATTAATTCATTATGGGTGTGATGAGGAAATTGTAAAAAATAGTTGCAATTTGCAACGTTTCTACGAGAAGAAAAAAATATGCATTAATATTAATATATTATATCATATTGCAAAAAAAGGAGGTTCCGTTGCATATTGTAACGTCAAAAGGCTTCTCATGTCTCCCTTAAGAAAAAATTATTGCGTGCCGGAGTTGAATCTGGTTTTATAACAAAAAAACAAATGGGACTTCACCATGCGCATATTTAAAAAAGAAAAAGAACAAATGAAAGAACTGGCATCGGAACTTGATGAATTAAAAGAAGAAATCCAAAAAGCCAAGATGCCCGAACCGGTGGAAAAAGTCGCTCTTAAAGAAATAGAACGATTGACAAAAACCGCCCCTTCGGGCGCTGAATATACCATCGGCATCAACTATATCGATTATCTGATCAGTTTACCCTGGAACAAAATGACGGACGACAATCTCGATATTAAACGGGCCGAGTCGATTCTCAATGAAGATCATTTTGGACTGACCAACATAAAGGACCGTATCCTGGAGCATCTTTCGGTCAGAATACTCAAAATGTCGCACCAGCATAAGATACTGGTTGTGGATGATGAAAAAATTACCCGTCAGAATCTGGAGCATGTCTTTAAAAAAGACGGCTATCAAGTCAATACCGCCTCCAACGGGATGGAAGCATTGAATTTTTTGGAAAAAAGCGCCTTTGATGTTATTGTAACGGATCTTAAAATGGGCAAAGTCGACGGTATGACTGTCTTGGAAAAAGCCAAAAACGTCAATCCAAGTACCGAAGTGATTATCATCACAGGATACGCCACGGTGTCGACGGCCATTGAAGCCATGAAAAAGGGGTCGTACCACTACCTGACAAAACCGCTAAAGCTCGATGAAATCCGGTCAACCATTCAGAATGCACTTTTTAAGAAAAAGGTTCGTTTGGAGCCCAAAGGCCCTGTGCTATGTTTTGCCGGCCCCCCCGGCACCGGGAAAACATCTTTGGGAATGTCGATCGCCACGAGTTTGGAACGGAAATTCGTCCGCATGTCTTTGGCCGGCATGAAGGACGAAGCCGAGATAAGGGGACATCGCAAAAGCTATGTCGGTGCCTTGCCGGGGAGAATCATCCAGGAAATTCGGCGTGCGGAAACGAAAAATCCGCTCATTATGCTGGATGAAATCGATAAAATCGGTAGAGACTTCAAAGGGGATCCGGCGGCGGCGTTACTGGAAGTTCTCGATCCCGAGCAGAATTCCCATTTCATGGATCATTACCTGGATGTTCCGTTTGACCTGTCTCGGGTCATGTTCATCGCCACCGCAAACGCGTTGGACCTGATTCCCGGACCGCTTCTGGATCGGCTAGAGGTGATTACCCTGTTGGGATATACGGAAGAAGAAAAAGAAAAAATCGCCACGTACTATTTAATCCCCAAAGAAATCGAAGAAGCCGGGCTTTCCGAAAATCCCCCTGTTTTTGCTTCAGAGACCATCCACAAAATCATCCGGGAATACACTCGAGAAGCAGGTTTGAGAAATCTCAAACGTCAGATCGCTTCCATCTGCCGCAAACTCGCTCGTGAAACCTTAAGCGGTCAGCATAAGAATGGACAGTATACGATACCTCCGGAAATGGTGGAACATTTTCTGGGCCCAAAAAAGTTTTATTTTGAAGTTTTGGAAGCCAAAGAACGGGTGGGGGTGGCCACCGGACTGGCATGGACGGAAGCCGGCGGCCAAATTATTTTCATTGAGGCTGCCAAGATGAAAGGAAAAGGAAATCTTCTCCTCACCGGGTCATTGGGTGATGTGATGAAGGAGTCGGCCCATGCAGCAATGAGCTACATTCGGAGCCATGCCGAATCCTTGAATATTCCGGACAGCATGTTCGAGGCCCATGATATTCACATTCACGTTCCGGCCGGAGCCATCCCGAAAGACGGGCCTTCGGCTGGCCTGACCATCGCCATTGCACTCATCAGTTTGATAACGGAGCGTTCCTGCAAAAGAAATGTGGCGCTGACCGGTGAGTTGACGTTGAGCGGAAGAATTCTGCCGGTGGGTGGCGTCAAGGAAAAGGTCCTGGCCGCACACCGGGCCGGTGTTAAATCCGTGGTTTTTCCGGCCAAAAACGAAGCGGACATCAGAGATATCCCCGAGGATATAAGTAAAGATCTCAAGATTTATAAAATCAATGAATTAGAAGAGATCATCGATTTGGTTTTAAATTAATAGAATGGGATATAATATTTTGGCAATTGTTAACCTTATAATCAGCTTAATTTTGTTCAACAATATCTTATTATTCAAACAATTAATAAAGGCCTATTCATAATTGGCGGCTCGGTTTCGTTCTGAAGGAAAGCTCCATTTGTCAAAGCGGCAACCTGAAGTTTGGAACTATGAGAATTTTTTGAAAGGAGGGTGTCACTATGGCTAATGGAATCGTAAAGTGGTTTAATAGTAGCAAGGGCTATGGATTTATTGAGCAAGAAGATGGTGCGGATGTATTTGTTCATTATTCAGGAATCAATACAACCGGTTTCAAGACTCTTGAAGAAGGCGACAGTGTTACTTTTGACATAGAGCAGGGTCAAAAAGGTCCTGCTGCGGTAAATGTCACTGTAGTTTAGCTCGCAGTATTAATCAGAAAAAGGGCAATCCCCAAAATATGAGGGGCTGCCCTTTTTTTTAGCAAGGGAATTTTTAAAAGGTAAGATTTGGCAATTAATCCTAAGGTGGTTTCTGGCTTGAGACCAACCTCGAAAAAAATGAAAGACGCCTCATTTTTCTAAGCCGATATGTTATGTCCTAAACCGCTTAATCAATCCCAAAAACCTTTTCTTATCGTGTTGCCTATAAACGTGTAAAACTTTTGTAAAACCACAATTCTATTATGGTTTTTAATGGATATGTTTGTATAATTGAATATAAACACAATGACCGCATCTAGGGCTAAAGATAAAATATCCCCCGTTCGGGCAATTCCTGAAACCCCGAGTGCAAACAATCAAAAACATCAAGGAGTCTAATATGAAGACAGAAACTGTTCACCCCCACGGAACAGATGTCAGGGTTTTATTGTCAAGCGTTTTTGGGCCCTATGCGCAGGATGATGAATACGGAAGCAGGAAAATCAATCCAATGGAACTTTATCAAAACCAGGTAACACGTGTACAAGGCGCCTACTCGCTAAGAATGTTTCACCGAACGTTTGCACTTTTGATGATTCAAGCCAATATTGATGCTCCTTGCACAGTACTGGATTTTCCATCCCTTGACCGCTTTACCCATGAAGTTAAAGCTAATTCATACGAAATCATCGGTATCAGCTCTATTGCGCCTAATATTGAAAAGGTTAGGATAATGTGTAAACTGATTCGCAGGCATCAGCCGAATGCAAGGATCATTGTCGGCGGCCATATCGCATCTATAGAGAATCTTCAAGAAATGATCGACGCCGACCAGATCGTAAAGGGAGACGGTATTCCGTGGTTTAGGAACTTCCTCGGCCAAGACCTGGAAGCGCCATTAAAGCATCCCATGGTCTATTCAGCATTCGGGACTCGAATCGTAGGTCTTTCTCTAAGAGATAAGCCTGGAGATGTTGCTGCCATTCTGATTCCTTCAGTGGGGTGCCCAATCGGCTGCAATTTCTGTTCCACGTCTTCCCTGTTCGGGGGAAAAGGCCGATTCATCAATTTCTTTAAAACCGGAGACGAACTGTTTAATGTCATGTGCGAAATGGAGAGCAAACTGAAAGTGCGCTCCTTTTTCATACTGGATGAAAACTTTTTGCTTCACCGGAAACGTGCACTTCGCCTACTTGAACTGATTGAGGAACATCGAAAAAGCTGGGTACTTAGTGTTTTCAGTTCAGCACGGGTATTGAAGTCCTATACGATTGAACAGCTGGTGGGCCTTGGCATAATCTGGGTCTGGATGGGGTTGGAAGGAAAGACCAATCGCTATCGAAAACTAAACGACGTAGCTACCCGAGATCTGGTTCGAAACTTACAATCCCATGGAATCAGGGTGTTGGGCTCCACTATTATCGGACTGGAAAACCACACGCCAGAAAACATCAACGATACGATCGAATATGCTGTCAGTCATGAAACAGATTTTCATCAGTTCATGCTTTATACACCCAATCCGGGTACTCCGTTATATGAACAACATAAAAAGGCAGGAACACTTTTTAACGAATCGGAATTTTCCATGGCAGATGCACATGGGCAGTACCGTTTTAACTATAGACACCCCCATATATCGAAAGGCCAAGAAGGTCAATTTTTAATAAATGCCTTCAAACGCGATTTCCATGTCAACGGCCCCAGCTTAAGCAGGTTGATACGGACAATGTTGAAAGGCTGGCAACGTTACAAGAATAACCCGGACGAACGGATCCGGGGTCGATATGAATGGGATACAGCCCCCATTCGAACCACCTATGCGGGTGCTGTCTGGGCTATGAAAAAACGGTTTCGGAAAAATAAAACTGTGCAACACAAATTAAAAGAGCTTCTCAAGGATCTTTACCAGGAATTTGGATGGAAAACACGGGCCATTGCACCCATCATAGGAATATATTGCCTAACAGCAATTATGAATGAAGAAAGACGCCTAAAAAACGGGTGGAGCTATGAGCCCAAAACTTTTTACGACAAGAACGATGCTGCACTGTCTCTGGAACAGACCGAATCCATCAGAAAGAAAAAAGCCATAAGAATTAACTGGTCGGTGCCAAGACCAACACCTGGATCCTGTGCTTCTTCAAAATCGGGTTCCCATTAATAGGGCTATTTTCGTGAGGTTGAAAACTTTAATAAATATAGTAGGTTCTTCTCCAATTTAGTTGGAGAAGAGGATTCGAGGATTCAAGGGGTCAAGGGTCCAAGTGTTTGTTCAACAGTGATTATTTCAACGCCTTGAGCTCTTTTATCTTCCACTGTATTATCCTTGAGAGCCCTTTAATTTTCTTTATTTACATAAATTAAATCACCTGGAAGCAGGACCAAGGTCTCAAAATCTTCCTTCTTTTGGAAATTACTGTGTAATTTTTTTAGGATAAAAACAGCGGCCTTAGGGCTCTTACCAGACTACCAAATCCCAAAAATTTTTAAGCATTTCACTCGAATCCTTGAACCCTTGGCCCCTTGAACCCTTTGTGGATCACTACAACCCTTTTATTGTATA
The DNA here is from genome assembly GCA_937925895.1 of uncultured Desulfobacterales bacterium. Lineage (GTDB taxonomy): Bacteria > Desulfobacterota > Desulfobacteria > Desulfobacterales > UBA11574 > CALANC01. The sequence continues at coordinate 167 of CALANC010000243.1, read as the reverse complement.
TTCATACTCCACGGGCATTCTCATAGGCTTCTTCTTTAGTTTTGCAGTCAATGCATTGAGTTGTAACTGGTCTGGCCTCAAGACGTTTAAAAGCAATTTCTTCCTCGCATTTATCACAAATTCCGAATGTGTTGTTTTCAATTCGTAAAAGAGCTTTGCTTATCTTT
>CALANC010000242.1 GCA_937925895.1 uncultured Desulfobacterales bacterium | reverse complement strand
ATGGGAACCCTCAAAACACTCGACCAGATCCTCGAATATTTATCTGAAACCGGAGTCAAAGACGATTCCAAACAAAGCATACAAGAAACATCCGATATATCGTCAACATCGCCTGCCAGTGCAGGTAAAGAATCACTCGGTTTGATATCAAATGATATACCCGAGCCATCGCCGGAGTATTTAGCAGCCACTATCGGTAGAAAGGTGGTATCGATCGTTGATAAGCCGCTCGATCAAAACAAGCCATTGATGTTGCCCGACAGCCGGAAGGTGTTAGTCACCGATGATCGAAACGGTCTTTCAGAAGCCATCGTTAATCAATTCAAGGCACGGGGCATTCATGCAAAGCTTTTATCAGCTAAGATGTTCACAGATATCGTTGCGGGTAAAAAGGTTCTAACAAACGCATCAGGTCTTGTCATCGTTCCCGAGAACACCCTGCAAAATATCAGATTCGTAAAAGATGCTTTTCTATTGACAAAACATCTGGCAAAGAATCTTTTAGATTCAGCAGCAGAAGGCGGCGCCATTTTCGGGACCATAACACGCCTTGACGGCGCTTTCGGTTTTAAAGGAAACAACATTGCCGATCCTTTGCAGGGGAGTCTCGCCGGCCTTGCCAAAACCGCATCCCTTGAATGGGAAAAGATCTGCTGCCGCGCCATCGACATTTCTCCGGAGTGGAAAGAAAACAAAAAGATCGCCGGAGCCGTGGTGAATGAGCTTTTAAACAACGATCCTTCGGCTCCCGTTGAAATCGGCCTCGATTCCGGGCGACGACACACCTTGGCACTTGAAGATGCGCCTTATCCGAAAGGGGAAATAAAACTAAATCCTGGCGAGGTTGTGGTGATAACGGGAGGTGCGAAAGGTATCTCCGCCTCTGTAGCTTACGCGCTGGCAAAACAGGTAAAACCAACCCTTGTTCTTATCGGCCGATCACCTTTCCCAAAACCGGAACCCGTATGGTTGAGCTCGGTTGAAGAAGAGGCCGCCGTCAAAAAAGCAATTTTCGAACATGAGTTCAGCAGCAATTCTGCCTCACCGATACAACTGGAAAACGCATTTAAGGCCCACATGTCAAATCGTGAAATCAACAAAACTCTGGAAAAAATTAGCGCCGCCGGGGCCAAAGCAATCTACTACCAGGTCGATGTGAGTGATGCCGATAAAATTAAGTCGGTCTTTGATGACGTCCGGTCAGCTCATGGTCCGATTAAAGCCGTTATACATGGAGCAGGTGTTTTGGAAGACCGCAGGATTATTGATAAAACCATTGACCAGTTTGACAAGGTGTTCGATACCAAAGTCTTGGGACTCAAGGTCCTCTTAGAAGCGACCAGGCAAGACAAGCTGTCCTACCTCATCCTTTTTTCTTCGGTGGCGGCACGGGTCGGAAACAACGGCCAGGCTGCCTATGCCATGGCCAATGAAGCCTTAAACAAGATCGCTCAAAAAGAGTCGGTGGGGCAACCCGATTGCAAGGTTATTTCCATCAACTGGGGCCCATGGGACGGTGGAATGGTGTGCTCCGCCTTAAAACGCAAATTTGAAAAATGCGCCATTGAACTTATTGCCATGGATGCGGGCGCTAAATGTATGATGAATGAAATGACGGGAGACAAAAGCTTCCCGGTCGAAGTTGTCATCGGAGCAAACATGGTTTCTGAAAAGGAAAAAGATAACGTCAAACCGATCTGTTTCGTTCAGGAACAATATTTATCAACTAAAGAAAAAGAGCCATTCATACTTGCATCATAGCCCGGATCACTTCCTGGAATACACTTTCTGCCTCGCCTTGGCAGCTGCTTTGAGAACATCGACATTTACGTCAACGTAGTCATAGACCTTCGCTTTTTTTTTGCCCGGTGCCGGCCGGAGAACCCGGCCAAGGTATTGCATGACCCGTCCACTGAATTTTATGGGTGTTGCCAAGAACAGGGGAGATAGATCTCTGCGATCAAAGCCCTCCCCTATCAGCTGTCCGGTGGCCAGTAAAACTTGGGACTTTCCCTGATTCAAGCGATCGACAACCGCTTGCCTTTCACTTCCCTTGAGATCTCCGGTTAACAGTTCGGCCGATATTTTGTACCTGTATCGCAAAATTGCTTTTAAAGTTTCACAGTGCTTTTTTCTATCTGAAAGCACCAAGCATATGCCATCTTTCTTTTGCGCTTCAAGAGCGATATCGGATGCGATCAGACGGTTTCTTTTGTCGTCAGACGTGAGTTCAGATATCATTTTGCTGTATTCATTCACCGGATCATAATATGGCTTGAAATCCGTCTCCCTGACAACAACTTCGGCAGATAAAATTTCACCGCTTTTAACCAATCGGGTTTGATCAATTTTGTGGTGGATATCTCCCAGGTGCCAAAAAATCAGTTTTGTCAGTTGGTCACGCCGCCAGGGAGTTGCGGAAAGCCCGAGCATATAATGAGAATCGAATTCGGTAACCGCTTCTGTGAATGTCCTGCTTGGGCACCGGTGGCATTCATCAACTATCATAAAACCAATCTCTTTGGACACTTCCTCGGCGCATTTATATAAAGACTGAACAAGGGCAATGGTTATCTTTTCGCCGATGATCTTCTTTCCGCCTCCGATGAAGCCGATTGCACCACCCTCAAGTCCCAGGAACTCTTCTGCTCGGGCAATCCATTGATAGGCAAGATCTTTGGTATGCACGACAACAATAGCAGGTTGTTGTCGCCGGGCAATAAGATACAGGGCCATTACCGTTTTCCCGCTGCCGGTGGGCGCACTCAATGTCCCGAAATCTTTTATAAGCAAGATCTCTACCGCTTTTTGCTGAAACGGCTTTAATCGGCCCATAAATTGGAAATCTACGGACGGCATCGTCCGTCTTTTGTCTTGAATCCGGTACTTCACCCCACGACGTCTGCAAAGTAATATCAACCGGCGGATGTAGCCCCTGGGTATCCATAAGCCCCCTCCCCTGATTTTATCATAAAATCGGAGCACTTTCGGCGTGCCTCGGTTCCAGCGGCCCAACCTCTCGTTTTCCAACCATTTGGGATTCGGAAATTGCAGTTTTTCAATTAATTCTTCCCGAATTCCCTTCGGGATGTGAGTCAACCGGAGATTGTTCGTCAGGATTATTTTTAAAGGCTCCGTATTTGTCATGTCGAATCCATAACACAAATGCACCGGACAATTCAAATCTGGAAAAAAATGATGTAACCTGAAGCTCTCTGGTACAGTTACAGTATAAGGTCATGCTTTTTTCTGAAAGGCGATATGTTGATCAGTTTCTCGGCGTTTCACAGTGACCCAAATATTTGGGATTGATTGTATATTTTTTGCGATTTATCAGCTGGTTGTCCAATCCCAAATATTGGGTCACCCGGCACGGCAAAATTCATATCGCCTTGAAGAAAATGGTATGACCTGAAAATGAGAGTCCTCCGGACACCTTGCAACAGGTTAGTAATTCATATATAGATGGAATAAGGTAACGTCCTTTATATTTTTTGTGGGAATTAAATATGCGAATTGTACTTGTTAATCCGAATCCCATGACGCCCCCGGTCACTCCGGTGGCTTTAGACTACCTTGGAGCCGCATGCATCAACGCAGGAATGGACGTGGATCTGGTTGATTGTTCAGTCGAGTCGGATTGGACAACAATTCTTAAGCGTGTTTTGGCAGAGAAGCCGGTCTTAGTTGGTGTTTCTGTCCGCAATATCGACGATTCCTATTTCGCCAGCCGTGATTTTTCCCTGCAGCGAATCATACCGGTGCTGGAAAAAATAAAAAGCTTAACGTCAGCATCCATCTGTCTGGGCGGGGTCGGCTTTTCTATTTTCCCTTCCGAATCCCTGAAATTCTGTGATGTGCCCTACGGCATATGTGGAGACGGTGAAGAGAGCTTGATTAAACTGGCAGTAGCGCTCGAAGAAAAAAGTGGGCTGGAATCAATACCGGGACTTATCTGGAGGGAGGATGGAGAATATAGGCTCAATACGATATTGCCGGCTGGCATAGAAAAAATTAATTTAGCCTCCAGACCCCTAATTGACAATGAGTATTATTTCGAAAACGGCGGGCAGGTAGGATTCGAGACCAAACGCGGTTGCCCATTGCATTGTGTCTATTGTCCGGAACCCCTCGTACGAGGAAGAGATGTAAGGGTGCGCCATCCATTAAATGTCGTAGGGGAACTGACCAATCTTTTCGATCGCGGCATCAGCGTTTTTCATACCTGTGACAGTGAGTTTAACTGTCCATATACCCATGCTGTTCGGGTATGCATGGCTATCGTTGAATCAGGACTTGGGAATAAGATTAAATGGTATGCCTACTGTTCGCCGGAGTTTTTTTCTGAAGACTTGGCGTTGTTGATGCGTCAAGCCGGATGTGTCGGCATTAATTTCGGAGCAGATCACGGTGATAACCACATGCTGAGTCGGCTGGGCCATGGTTATACATCTGACGATTTGATTCGAATTCGAAAAATATGCCTGAAACATCAAATTATTTGCATGTTCGATTTACTCCTTGGATCTCCCGGTGAAACAAAAGAATCCATTGAAACCACCATTCGGTTGATGAAAAAGATCGAACCGGATCGCGTCGGCATCAGTCTCGGGGTAAGACTCTATCCCATTACTCCGCTTGGAAAACAAATTATTAAAATGTCTGACGGCGTCTTAGCGAACAATCCCAGTCTCTTTGGAGACATAGACAATAACGAATCTCTATTTCGACCCATTTATTATTGTGATGAACGTCTGGGCGAAGATGTGGAAGATTGGCTGCATGACATGGTGGGTGGCGATCCGAGATTTCTTCTCGGCAGGCGAACCGATGCGAATCTAAATTACAACTACAATGATAATCCGGAACTGACTGACGCAATCAGGCAAGGGCACCGCGGTGCATTTTGGGATATTCTTCGCAGGATATCTGAAGGAATTTCGCCTTTATAATCTTGAGCACGATTATTTCACGGAAAAACCTCCAAGTTTGATTTCAAGATACTCGGAAATTCCTTCATGACCTCCCTCTCGCCCCAAACCACTTTCCTTCATACCCCCGAAAGGTGCGGCCGCAGCTGTTGGGTTGATGTCATTGATTCCGATAATACCAAAGCGCAGGCCCTCAAACATTCGCATGGCACGTGACAAATCTCGGGTATAGACATAAGCGGCCAGTCCGTAGATGGTGTCATTGGCCATTTCCAATACTTCTTCTTCGGTGTCAAAAGGGATAATGGGGGCCACCGGACCGAAAGTTTCTTCCCGGTATATCAACATCTCCGGTGTCACATCTTTAAGGACCGTAGGTGCATAAAAGCAGCCCTTTTCAAGGCCGCCGTCCATAAGTCTGTGTCCACCGCAAATCAATGTGGCTCCTTTAGCAACAGCATTGGAAACTTGCCGATCCACCTTTTCTAGGGCTGCATCATCGATGAGAGGTCCGATACTCACACCGTCCTCAAAACCGCTGCCAGTACGCATTTTAGACACTCTGGAGCTGAATTCATCAACGAATGGATCTAAGATGCGGCGATGCACGAAGATACGATTTGGGCTGATGCAGGCTTGACCTGTGTTCAGAAATTTGACCAACACACTGCCCTTGGCGGCATATACCGGGTCGGAATCCTCGAATACGATAAAAGGAGCATGCCCGCCAAGCTCCAGAGAAACACGCTTTATTCCCTCTGCCGCCCGCTTTCCCAGAATTTTGCCTACTTCGGTGGAGCCGGTAAAAGTTATCTTGCGAACATGGGGATTGGTGGTAAAAGCTTCACCGACCGGCACTGGATTCAGAGCGGTCAAAAGATTTACCACGCCGGCAGGTATTCCCGCTTGCTCGAAAATCTTGAAAATTTCGATTGCGCATATAGGCGTGGTTTCGGCAGGTTTAAGCACAATCGTACAACCCGCAGCCAGGGCAGGCGCTACTTTACGGGTTATCATGGACATGGGATAGTTCCATGGTGTAATTGCAGTTACGACGCCCACTGGTTGACGTATTACGATGAAGCGTTGGTCGGCACGCGGTGCCGGAATCGTCTCACCATACACACGCTTGGCTTCTTCCGCATACCACAATAGAAAATCCGCACCATACTGTATTTCTCCCCTGGAAGCTTTGAGCGGTTTGCCCTGCTCTTCTGTCATAACCTTGGCCAAACGATCCCTTTGATCTATCATCAATTGATATGCCTTATAAAGGTATTCTGAACGCTGATATACAGAAAGGGTTGACCATGATCTGAAAGCCCGCTGAGCAGCTTCTATTGCCTGATTCGCATCTTCACCTCCCCCATCGGCAACTTTTCCGATTTTCTCACCATTGCAGGGGTTGAAAACATCGAAGGTTTTTCCGCTTGTTGAATTGACCCATTGACCGTCAATGTACATCCCGAAAGTTTTGTCTTGTACTTTCATCTATCTTCTCCATGTTCTATGGTTTATGATGAATATGTCGTAAGAAATCAGAGTTGGAACCAATTTATTAAAACCCAGCGAGCTAGCAAAAAGTAAGCTATACTTGAGCCGACAAGACATATACATAACACCCAAAGATGCCTGTAAACCGATCCCATACTGGGTATTGAAATACTCATTTGAAAGGATGAGGCACAATTGCAGAGAAGAAAGGCGTGTCCCAGCGACATTTTTTTTCTGATCAAGAAAAGAACAAAGACAAAAACGATGATAACCCTGATAATGGCGGGTATGTGTTGTAAAACTGTCATGGTATCAAACTAAGCTAACCCCACTGTCCGGACGGCCCTTTCTATCTGCTGCAGGCGTGTCTCAAGACTCCCCGTTATTCCTATTGACAGCCTAACCAGGCCGGGTGACAGCCCCATTGTTGCCTGGTCCTCCGGCGGAATTTCTGACGATGTTGACGAACTTGAGCAGGACATCAGTGTATCATAATACCCCAATGATACTGCGATAAGACCGAATTGCTCTTGGTTTTGCAAAACGGATAAGAGTTCTTCCGCTCTAACCTTGGTATGGCAGTCGATGGTGAGTACGCCTCCGTAACCGAAACCCGGGTTAATCATGGATTTAATCAGTTCATGTTGCCCATGGGAAGGGAGCCCCGGATAGGTCACCTGCACCCCGAGTTCCTGGAGATTGGCGGCAATTGCCATGGCCCGCGCACTGTGTTCCCGCATACGAACCGATAGATGCGGCAGCCGTTGAATAAGATCAAAAGCACTTCGAGGATCCATTGTAGGACCCAAGAGCATGATGCGACCGGTGTGAAGGTCCATAAGTTCATATACAAAGTCCTTGTCGGCACAAATCGCACCGGCCAGCAAATCACTGGCACCGTTAACAAACTTGGTCATGGAGGTAACAACAATATCGGCGCCGAGTTTGGCCGGCGTAACAATCAGGGGCGTAAACGTATTGTCAACTA
>CALANC010000241.1 GCA_937925895.1 uncultured Desulfobacterales bacterium | reverse complement strand
TTTGGCAAAGGGCAAATCATCCTTGGCAAGTCCGGTCAGATCTAAAGCTACCCTCTTTCCCTTGAACTGTTCGATGTGGAGATGGGCAATGGCTCTTTCCAGCCCTTGGAAAAGCAACTTCTGTTCCAAGCTCGAGCGCGGTGTCATTGTCATCCGGACCGAGGTGCAGTTCATCATTAAAAGGGAGAAAACTAAAAGTCCTACGATGACGGAACTTTTCCACTTCCAGGTATTTTGACCCCATTTCCGTGTCATAAGCACCATATCGTAAAGAATAAATAACTAAAGCGTTTAATTTCCACAAAGAAGGCATTTAAAGCATGCCTTCCCTATGGAAATCTTCGACTCGTGCAACATTCAGGTGTCAATCCACTTTAAAAAAAACTTTGGCCTTGGAACTGCACACCGGACACGTATCAGGCGGTTCATCCTCGCATGTGTACCCACACACGGAACAAACGTAATAATCAACTTCTTCAAGTGAGTCTAAGTTTTCGAGTGCTTTTTGATAGAGCCCGGCATGAACCTTTTCAACCTCGTTGGCGTATGAAAAAGACCGTTCAGCCGCTTTGTCTCCCTCTTGCTTGGATTCTTCAATCATAGCAGGATACATATGTTTAAATTCGTGGGTTTCGCCAGCAATTGCCTCCGTTAGGTTTTCTTGAGTCGTTCCGATACCCCCCATGGCGCTCAGGTGTGCATGAGCGTGAATCGTTTCGGCTTCAGCAGCAGCTCTAAACAATTTGGCAATTTGCGTATACCCTTCCTTGTCTGCCTTTTTTGAGAAGGCAAGGTAGGTTCTGTTCGCCTGGGATTCTCCGGCAAAAGCCTCCTGCAAGTTTTCTTTTGTTTTACTCATTAACATACCTCCTTGAGATTAATATTGAAATGACCTGCGAGTCTATAAAAATATTTTCTCTTGCAAAGTCATAAGCATTCTATTCTTAGGATAAATGATTGTTCGTATCAACATCTTTTTTTTATTTGAGACGAAATAAATCGACCTTCCAGATACAATTCAGAAGAGGATTGTTGATGAAAGTATCTGTGCTAAAAAGGCCAGAATTGATTATCAAACCAAACTTTTTCTTTCAAGGCATTGTCGATATCAATAAGAAGATTCAAGTGCTCACGTTCCCAGCCTACAAGCCACTCATATAGAGCTTTGGCTTCGGGATCAGTTGTGGTTTGCGCACTATCAGAGTAAAGCTTCACCGCCTGTTTTTCCATCGATATCGCGGCGGAGATCGCGGCGGCTTCAAAACCGGCGGCGGAAATTTTTTCCTTGATTTCCTGAGTTAAGACCTTTTTTGTCACGCTTGTGTTGGCTGTATCACTATAAGTGGCAGGGATGATTTTTTTTCCCCGGAGATACGCTTTGAACTGTTCCGACAGAGTTTCTATGTGTTTCTGTTCTTCTTCTGCCATCATTTTAAAAACATCCCGAACAGCCCTGTTGTCGGATTTTTCTGCAACATTCTGATAAAAAGTTTTACCTCTTCTTTCCAGCAATATGGCCTGTTTCAGGATATCAAGGGTAGTGTTTTCTTCCATGGTATTCTTTCCTTTTTGGAAATTTAGGTGGTGTGTATATTAAATTCACATTATAATATTGAACGGTTTAAATTGAAACTCAAGACAATTTTTTAAACGTATGAGGCAAAAATGAAAATAGAAGAAATCAAAACTGCCGTAGAAGCAATAGTGAAAAAATATCCGGGCTAGTGACTTTTTGGGATCAAGTATTAGTTTATAATACAATATTTGTCTATTACATTTTGGAAAACATGAACTTCAAAGCAGGAATCTTTATTTAATTGAGGCTGTTGGTATGCCAACCGAACAGGGAATTGTAACGAAAGTCGAATCCACTACCGCATGGGTTACAACGAAAAAAACCGACGCCTGTAAGTCATGTGGTGCAAAAAGCGCCTGCCATGTTGTTGGCGGAGGAAAGGAAATGGAAGTGGAGGCGATAAATAACGCGGGTGCTAAGGTGGGACAAAAGGTCGTTCTTAGTTTTGAAACATCTCCGCTGTTACGAGCTACTTTTTTACTTTACGTGTTCCCGATTCTGGTTTTGCTGGGCGGTGCCTTGATCGGCGATAAAATGGCCCCCCGGTTTGGTTTTGATGCCTCAATATTTTCGGCGATTATCGGGTTTTTCTTTTTCGGAATTTCAATTCTGTTCGTCAGATCTATGGGGAACAAGATGGCCAAAAAAGATGCCTATCGGCCAAAAGTAATGAAAATCCTACCATAAATCATGTCCTCAAGTTTCGTCCCCTAATTTTGATCGCAATCCACAGCTAGGTAAGTCTGGATAAAATTTTTTTAAAGGCAGAATTTTAACTAGGTTTTCGCCCTAGCAACGGCGTATTCATATCAAATTTGAATTTATAAATCCAAATTACAGGCACCAAATAACAAATAAATCTCAAATTTTTACCCTGTTAAATCCCTCGCCTTGGAAGGTGCGCCTTCAGGCGGAATTTAACAGGGCAAGTATCCAATGAACCAAACCGATTAAAAAGTTCAAACCGGCTTCAATTAAGTGCCTTAAAGATTTTCATCAATTTTCATGCAAGATTCAGGAATTCATTTAGAGCAAGATTCGGGTGGCAATAATAAGTAGATTCGGCTATGAGAACGAGAGGAACAAAAATGGAGGACAAATATGGATAACGAGGGTTTTTCTCAACAGGTTGATGATTATAGACGGATAGAAAAGGCAATACGTTATCTAGAGGGACACTTTAAATCTCAGCCCGCATTGGATAAAATTGCAGAAAGTGCACACTTAAGCAAATATCATTTCAATAGGTTGTTCAAACGATGGGCCGGTATCAGTCCCATCCAATTTCTGCAGCATTTGACTCTCGAATACACCAAGGAGAAACTGATCGAATCCGGAACGCTTCTCGAAACCTCTCTGGAGGCGGGACTTTCCGGCCCCAGTCGTCTGCATGATCTTTTTGTTACTTTCGAGGCGATGACACCCGGAGAATATAAGCAGATGGGAGCAGACTTGAAAATCGAGTATGGTTTCCATCCGACACCATTTGGGCAATGTTTGCTGGCCGTAACCGACAGGGGAATTTGTCATCTTGGTTTTGTTGATCGTAATGAGGATTCAGTGGCGTTTGGTTGGTTGCACCACAACTGGCCAGAAGCTAAATTTGTTGAAAACCGGACACGTACCCGTCCAGTTGTGAATCGTATTTTCAGGCTGGAACGAAATCGAAAATTCCGGCCTTTCCACCTACTGCTAAAAGGGACGAATTTTCAAGTGAACGTTTGGCGCGCCTTGTTAACTATTCCCAGAGGACGTGTTTTAAGTTATCAGGATATTGCCGCCTATATTGGCCGTCCCAAAGCCTTCCGTGCCGCTGCTAACGCGGTTGCCGTCAATCCGGTTGGTTATCTGATCCCTTGTCATCGGGTAATTGCAAAATCGGGTCAGATTCAACGATACCGCTGGGGGACGGTGAGGAAGAAGGTGATTTTGGGTTGGGAAGCAACCCGGATATAGGATGTCTCTGCTATCCGACTGATATCCGATATCCCCGAAACTAATCATTCAATTACCAAATGGCCAACAGGAACAGATCTCTCCAACTCCCATTTTGTTAGGAATGGATATCACATGTTCGTCTGTTCGCCTGGAATAGAAGATATCACAACAATTTAATACGGATCTAAACAGCATTTAACAGGAAACAAAAGTTAGGTTTCGGTTTGAAAGCTTCACTTTTCGATAATTTAAGGTGCAGGCCCTAAATCAATACCCGGAAACCGGAATAAGGGAGAGGGGAAAAACACAAGATGTAGTGTCGGGAGGCAAATCTGAACTTGGCAATAACTCTAATAAGAGCGAGCGACATTTAAATAGTATCTCATCCTATTGGAACTAAAAGATATTTAGCTTTCTTGCAAGCTATCTGCCATCGCGCCGGATTTAACCGGATCACAGCATTTAGAATATCTGCTATAAAACCGTAGATATCAGCGGTCTAAAATATTTGTGATATCATTTTTTCGATGAAACATTTGAGTGTGTGGGAATAAAACAAAAGCCGGGCCAGACGGTCAATGTTTATCCGCCTCTGGAGGATCCCGCCCATCAATGTTTTTCTCGCACATGACGAGTAGCCGGGACCCAATGCGGATGATTAAACTCGTAAAGGATTAAAAAACCTTGACTTGCCCGAATTCGTCTATATGTTGTACGCTTTGGCAAATAAAATCAAAGGAGATGCAAATGCAAAAAGTCGAAAACGGCTTGTTCGTAAGCGTGACATACACCGGAACGCTTGAAAAGGGTGAGGTATTCGATACCAGCGAAGGACACCGCCCACTTGAGTTCCAGATCGGTGGGGGACAGCTGATCAAAGGATTTGAAGATGCCGTGATGAATATGTCTTTGAATGAAAAAAGGGAATTTACCCTGAAACCCGAAGAGGCCTATGGTCTGCGCGATGAAAACAAGGTACATGCTTTACCCCGCTCCGAACTTCCCGCGGGTGTGGAGCCGAAGTTGGGCGACACCGTAACTTTTTCCACGCCCGAAGATCAACAGATACCGGCCAGGCTCATAAAAATGGATGATGAAAACCTGACTTTCGACCTGAATCACCCGCTTGCCGGAGAATCACTCACCTTTGCCATAGAAGTGGTGGACATCAGCGACACTCCGATTCAGGCTCTGGCTGGATGTGGGTGTGGATGTGACTGTTCACCGGACAGCTGCTAAAATGAGGGTTATGTTGTCATGGATTCGCTGAAAATTCTTGAGGACAGGCTGAGAAGCTCGAAGAGAAAATCAGTCAAGCCAAACTGCAACTACCCGCTCACTCCATAAAACCACCTGTGATGATAACGCTGCTCGACCTTGAGGACGAGCGTGATGCGATCCAGGAACAGGTTAATTCCATCAAAAAGAAAAACTAATAGAAGACACATATTGTGAGTTTCTGCTATTTAAAAATAGGAATTTGTAGCATAAAATTTTGCAGATATCACAAAACCTGTTAACGAGTATTGTATCGGCGATATTGGTAAGA
>CALANC010000240.1 GCA_937925895.1 uncultured Desulfobacterales bacterium | reverse complement strand
GTGGGAAATGTCTTGTCAAGCTGTGCCATGACTCCTCCAATAGAAGGGCCCTTCTCAACCAGGTACACATAGTATCCGGAATCGGCCAAATCAAGTGCAGCCTGCATCCCTGCTATGCCGCCGCCCATAACCAGTATCGATCCAATAGGTGTCGTCTGTTCGCTCATAACCGTCTTTCCTTTAACTGCATGAGAAAAATACTATATTTATAATTCCTTTGCTGCCGAGCATATAAAATGGTGGAATAATGGAATATTGAAAAAAAAGAGCTAGGATAAAAATTCCAGAACCCCACTGATATCCACCTTGTTGTTTTCCAATCCCAAATCAGCTTCTGGAAGCCCCAGACTGAGACCGATAAGCTGGGGATAGAGCAGAGACGCTTGTTTATCTGTTGAACCATGTTGGATTAACTCCGCATCCTGCACCGTGTCGAACTGTATCTGGCAATGCGTACAGGCAGCGCAAAGGAAATGAGCTCCGGCTTGCCGGGTGTCACTCAGCTTTTTTTGCATCAGATCGAGAGAAAGCTGATTGTTTTTCCCCCACACAGGATTACCGCAGCATTCCAGTCGTCTGCGCCACTCAACGGTTTCTGCTCCGGTCAATGCCACCAGCTTTTCAAATATGGTCGGGTCAAGCGGATCGTCAAAATTCATTATCCGGCTTGGCCGCAGAGACTGGCAGCCATAATGGGTGGCAATTTTTAGATCTTTATACGGATGCTTAATCTGTTCGGCTATGGCTTCAAAACCAATGTCGTGGGCCAGGACTGACAGTAGATGCTTGACCTCGGTGTGGCCGTCCCAGTGGAGATTTTCATCTTTTAGCAGCCCGTTAAACTCCTGTCTCAGATCATGGTTTTCTTTCAGAAAGTAGGCGTTGCGTTTGAGGGTGCCGAAACAACACTTGCACGGCGTGAGAATGTCCAAATTCTGCTGCTGTGCCAGGGCCAGATTTCTGGCACTTAGAAGAAGCGACGACTCCCGGCTAAGATCGTTAATCGGATTGCCGCAGCAGTTGAACTCGATGTCAATCAATTCGACACCCAGGGCATCAAGCACGGCTCTCGTTGCCGAGGCGTAATGCTGAAGGTAGAAAGGAATCTTGCAACCCAAGAACAATGCGAATTTCATTAAATATCTCCATTCCACCGGTCAACCGGTGTTCCATCGAAAGCTTTTTGCTTGCTATGCAGGCAACGCCGCTGTTCTTAACCTTTCATAGGCAATATTTTTCAGTTCATATAAAACGTCGGTAACCTTGACATCCATGGGGCATTTTTCCTGGCATAGATAACAGCCAAGGCAATCCCAGACCATCCGAGAACCTAACACCATCTCTTTAAGTCCCAGGCCTAAAGCGTGCATGATTTGGTGGGGCATCAAGTCCAGGGCTTCGGATGGATTCTGGTAATTGGCCACGACCGGACATTCAACGGTACATGTTGCGCACTTGAAACAGCCGGAAAAGGTGCTGGCCTGATCCGAGAGGTTTAACTGTTTGACCATTGAGTGGCCGCCGGGAAAGTGACAAGTTTTATGATCTTTTATGTCCTTGATAATGGTCGCCACCTCAGAAGCGCCTGTCTCCCTGGCCCAGGCCTGAGGTTCCGGAAACCCTTTGGCTGTCAAATCTTTTCTTGATGCCAGCCACAGATCCTGCAGATCAATCCCCACCGGACAGACCGTGGTGCACCGGTAACAACTGGTGCAGACAAAGCTTCCTTCCTGAATGGCGTGAAGTTTTTCCGACGATAACTGTTTGTTGGTGGAAAATGCTTTAAGAGCTATGAGTTTTTCGGAAGGAAGTATGTTTGCATTGGGAATTTTGCTGAAAACCGGGGCTACGGAACAGTGGATACTGCACGAACCACAGTGGGTGCAGGCATCCAGTTCTATTGCCCGCCGGGTGGCGACGTTGACCGGTTCGGCTCTATCATGGTCGCCAACTGCATTTACCATGAGATGGACCGGTGTGGAGAAAATATGAAAGAATTTACTGAAAGGCAGATAGGCCAACCCCACAAAACAGGCCAAAAAGTGAATATACCACAAAATGGTGGAGGTTCCTACACTGTCAAGGGCCAAAGCGATGGGGTTGGTAACCTTAGCAAACGCATAACCCATGAAGGCCCATTGAGGCGGAGAATGACAGTCGAGACAACTGGCCTCGTGAAGCTCCTGACCCATTTCCAAAACCTCTGCATCAAAGGGCCCCTTAACATTGGGAGAGACCGTACCGTAGTTTTGCACCCAGTAACTTTCAAGCGCTTTGATCTCCTCTTCTTCCTCCAGTTCGGCGTAGTCTTCCACCATGATCTGGTACTCGGTGTAGGACGAAATTTTCGCTCCTTCAAGAAACACACCGGAAATCATGATCACCGCAAGAATGAAGATGGCGTAAATGTCTACGCCCTTGGTCGTCAACCTGAGCCCCTTGATGGTCACTCGCCGGTAAATGGCAATGGCCACCCCCAAAACCACCATTGCTCCGAAGAAGTTTCTTAAGAACATAAACGGATTGATGGTCGCGTAGTAATCGGCGAAAAGGGGTTCGGAAATGAAGTTGTCCAAGGCATGCATCAGGAGAAGCAGCATGAAGCCGAAAAAGATCAGTGCGTGCATCAGCCAGCGCAGGAAATCTTCTCGCAGAAACCGAACCTGAAGAATAACGTCAGCCACCAGAACTTTCAATAAAACGAAGAGTTTACGGCTGAAAACGGTAGTGACTACGGCCTTGAATGCTGCGGCCGTTCGATCCGAAACTGAAAAATTCGCCGTCTCGGGGCCGATCCCAATCCTGAACCAAGTCCAGACTCGATAAAAGAGACCAAGTCCGAAAATGATGAGCGAAATGTATAAGGTGAGTGAAAAAACCATGGCTTTCCGTCCCGATCTTAGGATGAGTTTGCTTCTTTAACCGGTTCTTCTCCCAATAGCACGGAAAAGATCCTATTGGGAGATGGGCATGACCATTTTAGAGTGTTTCTGCATTCGCCAGCGTCTAAGTTTTATGTTGAATCGTTTAAGAGGGGTAGTTTGAAAAGGATGGGGATAACCAAAATCAAGCTCAGTTCAATACTTGATAAAAGGTTTTCCACTTATAGACAAGGTGCATATAGGAATAAACAATATTTGTCAACACTGAATTCATTATGTGGCAGCAGGTTGCTCAATTTACGCACCCTAATTTCGCAATCTACAACAGATCGGCTGGATAATATTTTTATCTATTTAATTTTCTTTTTAATATTTTGCTTCAACCAATCTATCCAAAACTCAAAGCCTTCTTCCGTTTTTGCCGAGATTTCAAATACCGGCATGTTGGGATTGACCTGACGGATATTTTTTAGGGTCTCTTTTTTGTCATAATCGAGATAGGGGAGCAAATCTATTTTGTTCAACAAGGCCGCATCACATACACGAAACATTAAGGGATATTTGATTGGTTTATCTTCTCCTTCCGTAACGCTTAGAACGACCACTCGTAAGTCTTCGCCGATATCAAACTCAGCCGGACAAACCAAATTCCCCAAGTTTTCCACGATGAGGAAATCAATTTCTTCCAATTCAAAGTTGCCGACCGCAGTTTTAATAACATGGGCGGCCAGGTGGCAGTCACCTCCAAAGGCATCGGTGTTGACCTGAACAACGGGTGCGCCTGAAACGGCCAGCCGGTCAGCATCATTTGAGGTGCAGACGTCCCCGACAATTACAGCAGTTCTTATTTCCGGCATTATCCGTGACAGTGTCTTTTCGAGGGTGGCTGTTTTGCCCGAGCCCGGCGAACTCATAACATTTAGGACAAAAACATTTTTTCCCGCAAATGTTTTGCGGTTTTGCGCCGCAATGGTTTCATTAACGTCAAGAACCTTCCTGACGATTTTAATTTCCCTGGTGCTGGTTTTATTATTCCCCGTAACCATATGCCGCTTATTCATCCCTTTCGGCAATTTCGATTGAACTTATGTCAAGTTCCCGGCCTGAAACGATATCGACTGCACCGCCGTTGCACTTCTGACAGGAAAAGATCGGTTCATCGATTGTCCACTCGATATTACAGTCGAGACATTTTATGACGATTGGAATTTCTTCGATAATTAGACTGGCATTACAAAGAGGCGTATCTTGCGAGACAATTTGAAAACAAAAACGAAGGCTTTCGGGCACCACTGCAGACAGTTTGCCTATTTTCACATTAACCTTTTCAACCTGAGCACCCATCAAATCAGCAGGTATTGAAGCAGTGGAAATTTCAACAATCTGCATTGCAATACCCATTTCATGCATGAGATCCCCATATAAAAATTAATGAAAAACCTCTGCACATAAGTCCCCAAAGCTTCCGAGATTCTCACACATGTGAATTCCACAGGACTTCATGGCATCAATTTTGCCTTGAGCTGTTCCACTGCTGCCGCTGATAATCGCACCGGCATGCCCCATTCGTCGTCCGGGGGGAGCCGTCAGGCCGGCAATAAAACCGACCATCGGTTTGGACACGTTCTTTTTTATAAATTCCGCCGCTTCTTCTTCGGCAGTTCCGCCGATTTCCCCAACCATAACGATCCCTTCGGTCTCGGGATCCTTTTCAAAGGCGTCCAGACAATCGATAAAATTGGTGCCGTTTATGGGGTCTCCGCCGATACCCATGCAAGTGGTTTGACCGATTCCTCGTAAGGTCAGCTGGTGAACCACCTCATATGTAAGGGTGCCTGAACGTGAAACAACACCAATCGGTCCGCCCGGTTTGTGAATCGGTCCAGGCATAATACCGACTTTGCACTGACCTGGCGTTATAATCCCCGGACAATTGGGTCCTATGAGACGGGACGGAGAGCTTGCAATAAAATTTTTTACTTTCATCATATCCATAACCGGAACGCCTTCCGTAATGGCAACAATGAGTTCGACTTCGGCGTCGGCTGCTTCCATGACGGCATCGGCTGCAAATGCGGGCGGAACAAAAATCATGCTGCAATTGGCACCGGTCTGCTTTACGGCTTCTTTTACCGTATTAAATACCGGAATATCGTCCATTTTTTGCCCGCCTTTACCCGGGGTGACACCGGCTACCACGTTTGTGCCGTATGCCACACACTGCTGCGTGTGAAATTGTCCTTCCTTGCCGGTAATTCCTTGAACCAACAGCCGCGTATTACTGTCAACGAATATGCTCATTCTTCATTCCTCAAGTTTTTAGTAATCGTTCATGGAGAAGGGCATGCTTTTTTCTGAAAGGTGATATGCTGATAAGTTCTTCTCTCAGCTTATACTGCCAAAGCGAGTTTCATATCGCCTTGAAGAAAATTGCATGGCCTGAATGAAATTTTATAAGGTCAAATATTTCCGACTTCATTCATTCGTCAGCCGGCGACTGCCTGGGCAACTTTCTGCGCCGCATCCTTCATGTCTACTGCGGTAATCAGGTTCAGGCCCGAGTCGGCCAGGATTTTTCGACCCTCTCCGACATTCGTGCCTTCCATCCTTACCACAACGGGAACGCTTATTCCTATCTTCTCGGCTGCCTTGACAACACCCTCAGCTAAAATGTCACAGCGCAATATCCCGCCAAATATGTTAATCAGAATTCCTTGTACATTTTCATCGCTCAGCATGATCCTGAATCCATTCTCGACCATTTCCGCACTTGCACCGCCACCCACATCCAGAAAGTTGGCCGGTTCGGCTCCGGCAAGTTTGATGATATCCATGGTCGCCATGGCCAAGCCTGCTCCATTGACCATGTTCCCCACATTACCCTCAAGCTTTATGTAGTTGAGATGAAACTTTGACGCTTCTACTTCCAGCGGATCCTCCTCATCAATATCGCGGTACTCAATGATATCTTTGTGACGGTATAGGGCATTGTCATCAAAATCAATCTTAGCATCCAAGGCAATTACCGTATCTTCAGCTGTAATAACAAGTGGATTTATCTCCACCAACGAGCAGTCATAATCAATAAACAGCCGGTAAAGATTTGACAGCATGGCAACAAATAATTTCATGGTCTGAGGGGGCATCTGCAACCCAAAAGCAACCTGTCTGGAATGGTACGGCTGGATGCCCATAAGCGGATCAATGTAAACCTTGATGATCTTTTCCGGAGTCGCGGCAGCCACTTCTTCGATATCCATCCCGCCGGCCTCACTGGCCATAATAACAATTTTGGCGGTAGCCCTGTCCGGAATAATGCTCAAGTAAAGTTCTTTGGCAATATCGAGGCCCTGCTCCACCAGTACTTTTTTGACTATCTTTCCTTCAGGCCCTGTCTGGTGAGTAATCAGGTTCATTCCGATGATATCACCTGCGGTTTTTTTTACTTCACTCATTGATTTTGCAAGCTTTACCCCACCGCCTTTGCCCCGGCCTCCTGCATGAATCTGGGCTTTTATTACCACGGGCAACTGATCCAAGTCCTCGGTAATTTTACCGGCTTCTTCAGGGGTAAAGGCAACACTACCATCAGGAACAGGAATGTTGAATTTTTTGAATAATTCTTTTGCCTGATATTCGTGGATCTTCATGATCCCAATTCTCCCTTGTTTAATTTAATTTCTGCGCTAGCGCCCGGATTTCTCACGAGTCTGAGCGGTTATTGTTAAAATTCTTCATGAGAAATGCGGGCTAGCCAATGACACATAACACACTGTCTTTGGCTACTGAATCTCCCGCAGAAAAATTAATCGCCTTGACAGCACCATCCACAGGAGTTGAAAGGGCATTTTCCATCTTCATCGCCTCAAGAATAACAACTTGCTCTCCCTTGCTCACAATATCTCCAACCTGTTTTAAAT
>CALANC010000239.1 GCA_937925895.1 uncultured Desulfobacterales bacterium | reverse complement strand
AAAACTTGCTAAGAATTTAGGTATAGAGCTCATCAAAATCCCGATAGACAGCATGTTTGAAGAATTTTTAAGGTATCTATCCCCTTCTTTCAGGGAGAGTGAACCCGGTATTACGGAACAAAACATTCAGGCCAGGATCAGGGGCATCATTCTGATGGGTCTCTCCAACAAGCAGGGTTCTCTTGTGCTTTCAACAGGGAACAAATCGGAAATCGCTGTAGGTTATTGTACGCTCTATGGGGATATGACAGGAGGGTTGGCGGTAATTTCAGATGTTCCCAAAACGGCGGTTTATGAACTTGCGCGGTATATTAATCTTGGAAAAGAGTCTATCCCCCCGCGAATAATAAAGAAAGCACCTTCGGCGGAACTCAAACCCGATCAAACCGATCAAGATGATTTGCCGCCTTATGAAATCCTTGATTCCATTTTAAGAGGATATGTAGAGGATTATAAAGGTCCGGATGAATTGATTCAGATGGGATTTGATCGAAAGACAGTTGAGGACGTTATAACAAGGGTTGACGGAAACGAATACAAACGGTACCAGGCAGCACCCGGTCTTAAGGTTACGTCAAAGGCCTTTGGATATGGCAGAAGGTATCCGATTGCGCAAAGATACACGAAATATCCACTTCCAGAAAAAACCTGAAGCCCTTTTATCCGAAGTTTTTAACAAATTACACCGTAAATTTGCCTTGCCACGAATCTCTCCTTTCAAGGGTTTCTTCTATCAGGTCAAGGGTTTCTCTTTTGTTGAGAGACCAAAGTGGTGCTGCCAGTTCCCCTGGGTGAGGATCTCCGGTTAAACGCTGAATGACGATATCATTGGGAATGCGTTCCAGAAAATCGCAGACAAGATCTACGTATTGAGATTGCTCGAGGCACTTGTATTTTCCGGCGGTATAAAGGTGTTCGAGTTTTGTTCCCTTGATGACATATAGAAGGTGAAGCTTAATCCCGTCTATTCCCAAGTCAGCGATGGTTTTTGCGGTTGCAAGAATTTTTATTTTGTCTTCATGAGGAAGACCTATAATGACGTGGGCGCATGTTTTTATTCCTCTGTTTTTGGTGATGCCTACGGCCGTTTTGAAACACTCGAGGTCATGGCCGCGATTAATCAAGGCAAGCGTCGAATCGCTGGCGGACTGAAGCCCATATTCGATCCATACCAGATGCGTTTTCACATAACTTTGCAGAAGCTTCAAAATCGACTCATCGATGCAATCCGGGCGCGTACCGATTGAAAGACCGACGACATCATCAACTGCCAGGGCTTCATCATAAAGATTTACGAGTTTTTCAATAGGAGCATATGTGTTTGAAAAGGCTTGAAAATATGCTATAAATTTTTTCGCCTTATATCGCTTTGAAAGCGCTTTTTTCCCTAGAATGAGCTGATCGGTGATAGAGAGCCCTTTGGCATGGGCACCGGTTCCCGATCCTCTGTTGTTACAATAAATACACCCTCCCGTAGAAATGGTGCCGTCTCTGTTCGGGCAGGAAAATCCAGCATCGATGGTTATTTTTTGAACCCGGCAGCCAAAAATATTTCTCAGATAGGTGTTAAAGTCATTATACCGTTTCATATCACCATGAAAAGAATCGTATGCTCTGAGGCTAATTTTTCAAAATTAACCGTTAAAAAAATTCTTTCTCTTAACTAGTGTCCATCCACAACTTAAAAATGGAAACTAACTAATGTGTTGAGTGTATTGTATACAATCTCGTAAAAGAATTGTAAAATAACCTTTTTCATAATATATGAACATTTTAAAGTTAATCTAAAAATACATTTGGGTTTCAGCCGCCAGATAATTTAGTTTAGATCGTCAAGAACTCGCAAATAAAAGCGCGTAAAAGCGAACATTGATACGGCATTAAATAGATAGTGTGGCCATTATGACCTTATTGTTAAAATTGAGACACTTTTAAGATGTTCCCTTTAACGCGCTCTAATTTGCTCAGACAGCTTCCCGACCTAAACCAAATCATCCGGCGGCTTATCATACATTTGAACAGAATCGACTCAATCGGAGCATATTTTTGAGAAATTAATACAAGCAGTAATGGATTGATTGTTTTTTAACAGGACTAAACTTCTTATGGGTTTTTACCGGAAGAAATACGATGTAATCGTTGTCGGTGCCGGTCATGCCGGGTGTGAGGCGGCGCTTGCATCCGCCAGAATGGGATGCAGTGTGCTTCTTATGGCCATTGACCTTGACAAGGTTGCAGCCATGCCGTGTAGTCCCTCTATCGGCGGCATGGCAAAGGGACAGCTTGTGAAAGAGATCGATGCCTTGGGCGGTCAAATGGCCAAGATTACCGATCAAACAGCCATACAGTACCGAACCCTGAACACCAAAAAGGGTCCGGCTGTCCATTCATCACGGACACAAAACGACAAGATGCGATATCATATGGCCATGAAAGCAGCGCTAGAAAAACAGCCGAATCTTGACCTTAAACAGGCCATGGTGGATCGACTTGTGGTGGAAAACGGCAACGTTGTAGGTGCAGAGGACCAAACAGGTTTTGGCTATCAAGCAAAAGCCGTTGTTTTGGCAACCGGAACTTTTTTAAGCGGTTTGCTTCACATCGGATTTAATTCTGTCAAGGCTGGAAGGGCCGGAGAATTTGCCTCATATCGCCTGCCTGCCCATTTGAAAGAACTGGGATTTAAACTTGGAAGGATGAAGACCGGCACGCCACCCAGATTAAAAAAATCGAGTATTGATTTTAGAGAGTTTACCGAGCATGGGGGAGATCAACATCCCAATCCTTTTTCTTTTTCTACTAAAAAGATCTCCCAACTTCAAGTTCCCAGCTACATGGGTTATACGAACGAAGAAAGCCGTTCTATTGTGCAGAAGAATCTTAAGCGCTCTGCCCTATATGGCGGGATAATAAAAGGGATCTCAGCGCGTTATTGCCCTTCTTTTGAGGACAAAGTCGTTAGATTCCCTGAAAAGGAGAGACACCAAATCATACTGGAACCGGAAGGTCTTGATACAGATGAAATTTATGCCAGTGGGCTTGGTAACAGCCTTCCCATGGAAATACAGATTCAGTTTGTCAGGTCTGTCAAGGGACTTGAAGAGGCCGAGATCATACGACCCGCCTATGCCATTGAATATGACTATGTCAACCCTATTCAACTGAATCCGACGCTGGAAACCAAGGCTGTTTTAGGCCTTTTTATGGCCGGACAGATCAACGGCACATCAGGTTACGAGGAAGCCGCGGCCCAAGGGTTGTGGTCGGGAATCAACGCGGCTTGCAAGATACAGAAAAGACCACCCTTCATTCTCGACAGGTCCCAGGCCTACATGGCTGTTATGACAGACGATCTTGTTACCAGAGGTACACGAGAACCTTACCGCATGTTTACCTCACGTGCAGAATACAGACTTATGCTTCGTGAGGACAACGCAGATTTGAGGCTAATGGAAAGCGGATATGAACTGGGTCTAATCAACGATGACATGAAAAAAGATGTGATAGAACGAAAAAAGCAGATTGCCCAAGAGATTAAGAGAATAAATGAAACCGTAATAAAACCAACCAAAAAAGTAAACGATTTCTTGCTCGATAAAGGTGCGAATCCTTTAAGCAGTGGCACCTTTTTAACTCAGCTTCTTAAAAGAGCGGAGTTAGATTATGGAGCGGTTGAAACATTGGCGAAAAGTCCTCAGCACATCAGCAGAAAAGTTGCTCGGCAAGTGGAGATAGAAATCAAATACGAAGGCTATATTAAACGACAGTTAATGGAAATCGAAAAGTTCAAGAACATGGAAAGGATGAAAATACCTCAAAATTTTGATTTTAGCCGGGTACATGGCCTCTCTAATGAGCTTAAAGAAAAACTATCTGCCATTATGCCGGCATCTCTTGGCCAGGCATCTCGGATAGATGGAATCACTCCGGCAGCGCTTTCAGTGATTATGATAGCAATTAAATCCACTGAAAAACAGTCTGGTGGAAGCAGGTAAAATTTCCCGGCCTAGCAGGCAGGACATTCGAAGAGCATCTGGTCAGATATCCACAATCAAAGGATTCTTGACACTTACGGGGTTTCAACTTATTTTTAAAGGTACACCATTGACCCGCGTATTCAATCGTCTAGATAATTAACATACTGAGGCAAATCAAACATGTCTGAAACAGATTATTATAAAATTCTTGGTGTTGCAAAAAATGCCTCCGATGAAGAAATTAAAAAGGCCTATAGAACGCTGGCGATGAAGTATCATCCTGACCATACCAAGGGGAACAAAATCGACGAAGAAAAATTTAAAAAAGTAAGCGAAGCATATGCTGTTTTGAGCGACAAGGAAAAGCGTAAACAATACGATACCTTCGGCTCCACCGGATTCCAGCAACGTTTTACACAAGAGGATATTTTTAAAGGATTTGATTTTGGCGATATATTCAAAGAGTTCGGATTCGGTGGCGGGAGCCCTTTCACCGGCGGGAGGAGCGGTGGAAGGTTTTCATTTGGCCGCGAAGGCCCCTTTAGCAGTTTTCAGGGACGACAACGCGCTCCATCCAAAGGCTCAGATCTGATATACGAACTGCCTTTGACAATAAAGGAAGTTGCAACAGGGGCCAGCAAGACGGTATCATTCCA
>CALANC010000238.1 GCA_937925895.1 uncultured Desulfobacterales bacterium | reverse complement strand
CGATTCCCTTCAAACCACTTCCAATCTGGGGACCAACACGAAAACGCTTCCGGCGGCCGCTGCCGAGCGGGAAACGAAAAAGCCTTCCCTGATGTCGCGCAAGACGTCGGTGGCAGCCAAAACGGAAACTGTCGGTGAAAGGAACTTCCTGAACAAAGGCCTTCAGTTTCTGAGAGAAGTCAAGGTCGAACTCAAAAAAGTGGCCTGGCCCTCCCGCAAACAGACCGTGGGATCCACAGTTGTTGTACTGGTTCTGGTTATGATTATATCCTTATTTCTAGGTGTGATCGATATTGGATTATCCGGAATTATTCGAGTGGTCTTTAAATAAAGGGGATAGAAGATAAAAGTGGCACAAAAATGGTATATCATCCATGTGTATTCGGGGTTTGAAAGCAAAGTAAAAACGGCCCTGGAAGAGCGAATAGCTTCGTCTCCCCAATCTGAGAAGTTTGGCGAGATCGTGGTGCCCACTGAGGAAATCGTTGAGCTGGTGAAAGGGAAAAGAAAAACATCTTCTCGGAAATTCTATCCGGGATACATATTGGTCCGAATGGAGCTGAACGACGAGACCTGGCATATTGTGAACAGCACCGCAAAGGTGACCGGATTCGTGGGGGGCCGAGGAAAACCGGCGCCCATTTCCGAAGAAGAGGCCGAGCAAATATTAAATAGAATGGAAGTCGGCAAACTTAAACCACAGCCAAAATATTTTTTTGAAATCGGGGACGAGATCCGGGTCATTGACGGACCTTTTAAAAACTTCAACGGCGTGGTGGACGAAGTTAACCCGGAGAAGGGGAAGATAAAGGTGTTGGTTAGCATCTTCGGGCGTTCAACGCCGGTGGAATTGGAGTTTGTACAGGTGACAAAACTATAATTTGGAGTTGAATCAAAACTCCGCCGACTAAAGCATTTGGCAGTGAAGTAAAAATAGGAGTAAAAATAAAACCATGGCAAAAAAGGTTTTGGCGCAG
Organism: uncultured Desulfobacterales bacterium; assembly: GCA_937925895.1. GTDB lineage: Bacteria > Desulfobacterota > Desulfobacteria > Desulfobacterales > UBA11574 > CALANC01. The sequence continues at coordinate 2,314 of CALANC010000238.1, read as the reverse complement.
ATAAAATTACAGGTGGCAGCAGGTCAAGCCAATCCCTCTCCTCCGATTGGTCCTGCTCTGGGGCAGCATGGAGTGAATATAATGGATTTTTGCAAGTCGTTTAATGCAAAGACTGCCAGCGAAGAAGGGATGATTATTCCAGTTGTCATTACCGTCTATCAAGACAGATCTTTCACATTTATAACCAAAACGCCTCCTGCATCCATACTTTTAAAGAAAGCAGCAAAAATAGCAAAAGGTGCCGGTGATCCGAAACTCGAAACCGTCGGCAAAGTCACTCAGCAACAAGTTGAAGAGATCGCCAAACAGAAGATGGTTGATTTAAATGCAAACGACTTGAGTGCTGCTTGTAAAATAATTGCCGGTACCGCGAGAAGTATAGGTATTGAGATTGTTTAGATGGAGGATGTTAAGGGTTGAGAAAAAAATGAGTTTCAATCCGGAACGTGAATTCAAGGAGTAAATTTGAGATATGCCCAATCGAGGAAAAAAATATTTAGAATCCAGAAAAAAGGTAGACACAAACACCAAGCATACGTTTGATGAGGCTGTTAAAAAAGCCATCGATTCGTCTTACGCCGGATTCGATGAAACAATTGATCTTGCGGTTCGTCTTGGCGTTGATCCAAGACATGCAGACCAGATGGTCCGAGGGACAGTCGTATTGCCTAACGGCCTTGGCCGGGAAGTTAAGGTTCTTGTTTTTGCCAAAGGAGAGAAGGAAAAAGAGGCCCTCGAGGCCGGGGCCGATTTTACAGGCAGTGACGATCTCATAGAAAAGATAAAAAACGGATGGACCGGCTTCGACAAAGCCGTTGCCACGCCGGATATGATGGGGGCAGTCGGGAAAATAGGGAAAATCCTCGGGCCGAGGGGAATGATGCCCAATGCAAAAACCGGAACCGTTACTTTTGATGTAGCCAGAGCAGTCAGTGAGCTCAAAGCAGGCAAGATAGATTTCAAAGTTGAAAAAGCAGGAATTATTCACGTGCCCATGGGCAAGGTCTCCTTCGGTGTGGAAAAAATCGTACAAAATTTAGCTGCCTTTTTGGAAACGATTGTCAGACTTAAACCATCTTCAAGTAAGGGAACCTACCTGAAAGGGATTGCCATCTCAACGACCATGGGACCGGGCATCAAAATAGATGCTGCCAACGTCAAGGATCTGATAAAATAGACTTCTCCCATTGAGGAATTAGCTTTCTGGATGATGAGAACAAGGCAAAGGGCTTGTTTGTTAATATTTTTTCCATGTTCAAAATTTATATTAAGAGAGACCGTGAAAAATATTTTTCTGTCAAAGACCGTAGGTCCACTCACTGGTGTTTAAACGGCATTGCCGGCCTGCCTAGACATTATGTTTTTTTGTTACTGCAATGCGATGTCGGGGAATCGACTCATGTCGAATGGTTCCCACTCTTCCTAAGTGAGTTGTTGCCGCCGGTTTTTACAGCTTTAGGAAGGAGGTGTTGAAAAAAATTGAAACTAGGCAAAAAGAAAGAAATTACCAAAGAGTTACACGAAAAATTTTTACAATCCAAAGTTATCGTCGTAACGGATTACAAAGGCTTGGATGTTCCAACGATCAGTGATTTAAGAAGAAGGCTAAGAGACGTTGAAGTCGAGTATAAAGTAGTAAAGAATTCTCTTCTCAGAAGAGCTGCTGAAAAGACCGATGCCGCCTTGATCAGAGATTGTTTTACCGGTCCGAATGCCGTTGCCTTGAGCTATGATGATCCGGTCGCTCCTGCGAAAGTGTTAACTAAGTTTTCTAAGGAGCACAAAAAGTTAGAAATCAAAACCGGAGTTATGGGTGGAAAAGTACTTGATGTAAACGCCATCAAAGCCTTATCGGCTCTCCCTTCCCGGGAGGCGCTTTTAGGACAATTGCTTTCTGTGTTCAACGGGGTTCCGACGGCCTTTGTAAGGGTGCTCAGCGCAATACCGGTCCAGTTTTTAAATATACTGCAAGCCTTAGCGGAACAGAAAAAGGAAAACGGTGAATAAAGCAGGCGGGACGGAGAACGGTAAGTGATCGAGAGTTGAGATCAAGTCGGAATTGTTAATAAAAAATTGAAAGATTTAATATAAAAAACAAATAGTTTAGCTGGAGGAAATATAAAATGGCCAAAATCACCAAAGAAGATGTCATTGAGTTTGTCGCAAACATGTCGGTTCTTGAACTGTCAGAACTTGTAAAAGAGTTGGAAGAGAAATTCGGAGTATCTGCGGCTGCACCCGTCGCATTGGCGGCTGCCGGCCCTGCTGAAGCTGTTGGTGCCGAGGCGGAAGAAAAGACCGAATTTGATGTCAT
>CALANC010000237.1 GCA_937925895.1 uncultured Desulfobacterales bacterium | reverse complement strand
GCATAGTGGCTAAGATTGATATGTTTGAGGTACGGGCACCGTTTATGAAATCTGCTTTAATAGGAGTTCTTTTCACTGTCTTGGTTGTATCTATTGGGGCCGGCTTCTTTATCCGGATTACTAACCCAATGATCAGGCAGTTGGAAAAACGAGCGCTTGATTTGAAAAAAATGAACGATGAGATGGAAATTGAAATAAATGAGCGCGAGAAAGCCGAGGCGACGTTGTGGAAGTCAGAGAGGGAATTGAAAATCAGGAACCGAATCTCGGAAATCTTTCTTACCATTCCCGACAACGATATTTACGGAGAGGTGTTGAACGTTGTTTTAGAGGCTATGAAGAGTAAATATGGAACCTTCGCATATATTGACGAGGATGGAACCCGGATTGTCCCATCGATGACCAGAGATATCTGGGCTGAGTGTAAAATGCCTGAAAAAGACATCGTTTTTCCCCGTGAAACATGGGGTGACAATATATGGGCCAGGTGTCTCATTGAAAAAAAACCCATTTCTTCGAACGGACCTTTTAAAGTTCCCAATGGCCACATCCCCATAACCAGATCTTTGGCTGTACCGATTATTCATCAAGGAGAGGTAATTGGTAATTTTATGGTCGGCAATAAGCCTACGGACTATGACGAAAAAGACAGAAAATTACTGGAAACCATCGCCGAATCCATATCTCCGATCTTAAAAGCCAGATTACAAAGGGACATACAAGAAAGAAAACGGAAACGGGCAGAGGAGGATCTGAAAAAAGCTCACGACACGCTGGAGCATCGGGTTAAAAAGCGAACTGCTGAAATTGAAAAAGTAAATGAACGGCTGAGGGTAGAAATAGAAGAACGCGGGCAGGCGGAGAGAGCGGTCCATGAGAGCGAAGAACGTTACGCGCTGGCCATCGCAGGATCTACCGACGGTATCTGGGACTGGGACATCCTGTCGGATACTGTCTTCTATTCGGAACGTTTCAGGGAATTCCTGGGGTACTCTCCCGAGGAGTTCTCCAGTACTCTGGAAGCCTTTCGCAGTTGCCTGCACCCTGATGAGGCCGATGCCGTCATGACGGCGGTCAAACAGCATCTTCAAGAACGCGTTCCATACAACATCAAATACCGCCTGCAAACCAAATGGGGTGAATACCGGTGGTTCCATGCACGCGGCCAAGCCATCTGGGACAGCAACGGAAACGCCACCCGAATGTCAGGGTCGATTCAGGACATCACCGATCGTAAAAGACAAGAGAAGGAGTTACGGAAAACCAAAGAGCTGCTCCAATCGGTTTTTGACGGAATCCCGGACCCCCTTGTGCTGATGGACGAGCGTCTTAAGGTGAGGATTATCAACCATGCCGCGATGCGTTATTACCAAATAGAGGAACCTGAGGATATCAGAGGCATATGCTGTTATGAGGCGCTCCTGGGAAAATCAGCGCCGTGTGAAGGGTGCCAGGTTCCGGCAGCGGTTGCAAGCAGGAAAAGCGGTTCTTTTGAACGCCTCGGCGTTATGAACCCTAACAACCTGGAGCAGGTGGACATTTACAATTTTGATGAAAAGGACCACACCTTCGGCGGAGCACTGATGCGTATTCATGACATAACAGAGTCCAGGTTGATGGAACGTAAAATGATCCATAACGAAAAACTTGCATCACTGGGCCTTACGATTTCCTGCATAACCCATGAGATAGCCAACCCCATCAGCGCCATCACCTTCAATGCACCTGTCTTGAAGGATTACATCAATGCCATGATTTCCATTGTAGACGATTATGCCAAAGACCTTCAGGATTTCGAGCTGTTCCAAATGCCGTATCCTCAATTCAGAAAGGATGCCTTTAAAATTACGGCAAACATCCTTCACGCTTCCCAAAGGATCAATACCACCGTATCCGATCTGAGAAAATTGTACGGCGATAAGAAGCAGCAAAAAAAACGCTGGCTTGATCTAAAAGAGCTGATCGAGAGGATAATTGCTGTGACGGGGGTGGAGATCGGTCAACATGTAAAATTCTTTGAGATAAACATTCCCGAAAACCTGTCCAAAATCCACACCGATCCAGATGCCGTCGAACAGATCATGACAAATCTTTTAATTAACGCGGCGCATGCTGCCGACAAGCAAGATTCACGGGTAAAGATTGATGTGACACAGGGAAATACCTGGAAGGACCATTTGATTGTTGAGTTCAGAGACAACGGCTGCGGGATGGACCAAAAAACCATGTCAAAGATATTCAACCCCTTTTTTACGACCAAATCTCCCGGTCAGGGAACCGGTTTGGGACTGTATGTCTGTCAGGATCTCGTCAAAGATCTTGGCGGACGGATCGAGGTGCAGAGCGAACCCGGTAACGGGAGTGTCTTCAGAATTGTTTTACCCGATATTGAAAGGCGCTTGGCGAAAAGGTTGTAGACTTGTCCGAATTTCTCATATAAAATACAAAATACTAACCGCCGAAGGCTCGACGAATTCATCAAAATTGGAGTGTTGGAATGGAGTGCAGTATAATTATAGTTGACGATGATCCGGTTTTTTTGGAGAGCATCCAAAGAGTGCTGAACATCTCCGGCTATAAAAATATAAGCATTTATCAAAACCCTTTGGAAGCAGCCCACTTCATTGAAAAAAGCAAAGATGTTGACGTTGCCCTTATCGATATCACCATGCCGGGCATGAGCGGCATAGAGCTCTTGGAACTCATTAAAACAACACAACCCCAAACCGAATGCATTGTGCTGACTGCGGTGGACGATATTCGTGTCGCAGTTAAATGCTTGAAAAAAGGCGCGTACGATTATCTGGTGAAACCGATTTCCACAGAAGATTTGGTGGCATCGATCAATCGTTCAGTTGAAAAAAAACGGTTGATGGATATTGTGAATATCGGTAAAAGCCTGACCGTGTCAAACCTGACCAACCCAAAAGCCTTTGAGCCGATTGTTACAGGGAATTTAACGGTTCAAAGAATCCTAAAAGAATCAGAGCTTCATGCCTTCAGCAGCATGCCCATATTGATTACTGGGGGCAGCGGTACCGGTAAAGAACTTCTGGCTTGGGCCATTCACGCGGCCAGCTCCAGGGCAAAATCCCGCTTCGTGCCCATCAATATGGCCGCCATTACGCCCAGTCTGTTCGATGCCGAGTTCTTCGGCCACACCAAAGGCGCTTTTACCGGCGCGGCCTACGAGCGTGAGGGGTACCTGGAATATGCCGACAGAGGCACCCTCTTTCTGGATGAGATCGGAATGCTGCCCCTTGAGCTTCAGGGTAAACTGTTGCGTTTTCTTCAGGAAGGTGAATTCATAAGGATAGGATCAAACAGGATTCGTAAGGTCAATGTTCGCATTATTACGGCCACCAATATCAATCTGGAGAAACGGATTGAGAAAAATTTATTTCGCAAGGATCTATACTACCGCCTTAAGGGCGGATGGCTGCACCTCCCGGATTTAAAAGACAGAAAAGGAGACATTCCGCTGCTGATCAATAAATTTATTGATGAATTTTACGATATTTCCGACCGAAAGATCGAGACAACCTGCACCATTGAAGATGAGGCCATGTCGAATTTGATGGCATACGATTATCCCGGGAACATCCGGGAGTTGAAATCGGTTGTCCATTCGGCCCTCAATCTCACCCAGGGATGTTATATTTCCAAAGCTTTCCTTCCCAAAAACATGCTCAAGACAAAAACGGTGTCGGCATCCAGGCAGTATTCCGCATCCGAATCTTTGCTCCCGCTGGAGCTGACGGAAAAGAATTATATTCTCAAAGTTTATTATCAAATGGACAAAAACAAGTCCAAAACCGCCGAGGTTTTAGGTATTGACCGAAAAACCCTTGGCAGAAAAATTAAATCTTATGGGGTTGAATAGGGGCGAACTTCCAGGATCGCTCACGTCAATTTTTAAGCACACCTTCTTTATGTCTTTCCTCAAACAGATGTGAAAAATTGATTGCACCAAAATTCCCCACTGCACCAAAATTCCTCACTTTCTTTCAACCATCTGAATAAAATTGATTTTTGTTCAATTTTATTTTTTCGCTGTTCAATTTTTTCGCAGTTTCAGGTCAAAATCAAAACATTCCCAAATCATTTCTGGGAGAATATCGAAGACTCAACCCTTTGAAATTACATCATTTCTATTTATTCCCCCAGGTTGAAACAAGTGTGGCATACGAATTGCTCTATCGGTTGTACAGACAACCATCCGGTTGAGATACCCATGGATTTACGTTCGTTGTACTTTCTGAATTTATTGACCCATTTTATATTTATCTTATTTATCATAGGCATTCACCACAGGTTCACGCCCGTGACTCTCTACCAATGATAGAAAGGAGGTCATATTAAGGTTTTTTAGTAAAAAATTAAACCATCTAAATTTCACTGATAGAGATCCATCAACAAAGTGAAATGAAAGGAGAAGACACATGAAGAAAAAGAAGTGGAAATTAAAAATG
>CALANC010000236.1 GCA_937925895.1 uncultured Desulfobacterales bacterium | reverse complement strand
CTGCCTTTTGCCCTACCTGTTCAGAGCTCTTTAAATGGTATCTTGGAAAAAACCTCCAGCAATTGCCATAGCGAATGCCGAATAATTCAGCAATATGTCGTTAATTTCGGCACAATCTATATTTGATTAATAATCAATAGGTTATGTTTATATCCAATGGTTTCTCCGCCGTTTATGCCGAATAATTCGGCTAAAATATTTTGTTCATTTTTTTATCATTTTCCAAGGTAAAAAAATAAATATTTGTTTAATATCAGCTTGTTATAATATGTGTTCCATGATTTGTGGGATTTTGGCACAGCCTTTGCTTAATTAGATAAGAAAAATGAGCATTTAAAATCGATTTAAAAAACAAAGGAGGAGACAACATGGGAGCCGGGAAACAAAGAGAATCAATGAAAATTGTCCCACCGGGGAAGAAGAAATGTGTATGGATGGAAGCCGGGGTCGTTTCCTATAAATTATGTGACCACAACTATGATTGCTCAACCTGTATATATGATCATGGTATGCAAGATAAGGTTGCCAGGTATAAGGAGAAGGTTGCATTGCAGCCGGTTGCGGCAACACCGGATAAGTTTTCCGAAACATGGGTGGACAAGATGATGCAGCTTCCCGCAAATCGGCGCAAATGCCGTTATATGATAACCGGGGAAGTGGGGCGTAAAATTTGCCCCAGTGCTTATGAATGCGGCACATGTTCGTTTGACCAGATGATGCAGGAACGCATGCAAGCGGAAATTCTTCCCGTTCATGCCCGCAGCCAAGAAAGCGGATTTGAGCTTGCGGAAGACTTCTACTACCATGAGGGACATACATGGGCCAGACCGGAATACGGCGGCCGTGTTCGCGTAGGACTCGATGATTTTGCCCAAAAGCTGATCGGTAAGCTCGGAAGGGTTGAATTGCCAAATATCGGCCGGGAAGTAAAACAAGGTGAAGTGGGGTTTCAAGTCAGACGTAATGGAGAAGTTGCAAAAGTCCTCTCCCCGATGGATGGCATCGTGGTAGGGGTTAACGATACACTTCGGGATCAACCCGATCTGACCAATGAATCTTGCTATGAGAAGGGATGGTTATTCACTGTTGAGCCGACCAAACTGCGCAAGAACCTAAAAAGCCTCTACTATGGCCAAGAAGCCCACAATTTTATTCACGAGGAAAGTGAAAAGCTGTTTGCCCTAGCCAATCAAGACTTAAAGGTGGCGGCTGACGGCGGTGTATCCGCTGAAGACATTTTTCAGGAACTCCAAGGTGAAAACTGGGGCAAATTTGTAAAAACATTTTTTAAAATCTGATTGCAAATCTTTCTACCATAAAAGGCGGAACTTTTAAGGTTTGCCGGTGCTTTCGCGACGGGGAGCATGCCGGGCAATAATATAAAGCCAAATTTGCATCAGGATTTCAAATTTAAAAACCTCTCGCAGGATTAAAGTGCGTGGGGTTTTTTTATTGACAAATTCGTACCCCCCATATAAAAGAGAGTCTCGTTTTTTTTCTTTTTTACAAAAACTAGAGAATGTAATATATTTCAAGTAATAACAAGAAGATAGACAGTTGGATGCCAGGTGCGACATTAAATCAACGGCGTTCTCGTATTTTTTTCTTGGATGACGATTAATATTTTTGATTTATTGATGATAGGAGAATATAAACGATGTCTAAAAATGTAAATGGAGCGGTACTCGTTGTGGGCGCCGGTATTGCCGGTATGCAGTCCGCATTGGATCTGGCCGATTCAGGCTATTACGTTCATCTGGTTGAAAAGTCGCCGGCCATAGGTGGTGTAATGGCTCAGTTGGACAAGACCTTTCCTACCAATGACTGTTCCATGTGAATTATCTCTCCCAAACTGGTCGAGGTCGGCCGGCACATTAACATCGAGCTTCATACCTGCACAAATATCGAGAGCATTGACGGAGAGAATGGAAATTTTCAAGTAAACCTTCGCAAATCCCCCCGATATATCGATTCTGATAAATGTACTGCCTGTGGCGATTGTACAGACGTGTGTCCGGTAACCAGGCCCAGCGAATATGATTTGGGGTTGGCAGGCCGTAAAGCCGTTTCAATACTTTATGCCCAAGCAATTCCCGGCAGCTATGCCATCGAGAAGCTCGACACGGCACCTTGCAGGATGGCCTGTCCGGCGAACCTGAATGTTCAAGGATATGTGGCCATGGTCAAAATGGGCAAGTACAGAGAAGCGGTCGAGATCATAATGGAAGACCTGCCATTTCCAGGCATACTTGGCCGTATCTGTCCTCATCGTTGTGAAAAAAGCTGCCGTCGACTTGAGCTGGACGAGGCGATTTCCATACGAGAACTCAAGCGGGTGGCCGCAGATCATGTTGAACTGAATGATATCCCGGTACCTGATATTGTACCGAGGAATGAAAAGGTGGCCATTATCGGCTCAGGCCCGGCCGGGCTCACGGCCGCCTATTTTCTGGCGCTTGACGGGTATCAGGTCAGTGTTTACGAGTCCATGCCCGAAGCCGGCGGAATGATGCGATACGGTATTCCAGAGCACCGTCTGCCTCGCTCTGTTCTGGATGCGGAGATCGATAACCTCAAACGATACGGGGTAGAGATCCACACCAATACGGTTATTGGTAGAGATTTGACCATCGAGGAGCTCCAGGAACATGGCGCCGGCGCCATCTTTCTGGCTATCGGCACCTGGAAGGGTCTGAAACTCAGAATTCCCGGAGAAGATACCGCCCAGGGTGTTTCCGATGTCACTTCCTTTTTACGGGAGGTTCATTTAGGCAACTTAAAGAAAGTGGATGGAAAGGTTGTGGTGATCGGAGGCGGTCATTCCGCCTTGGATGCCGCGCAGATGGCCCTAAGACTCGGTGCCATCGAGGCGCATATCATATACCGCCGATCCCGTACGGAAATGCTTGCCGAGCCCGAAGAAGTCAAGGAAGCCGAAAAAGAGGGCGTAAAGATCCATTTTCTTGTGGCCCCCAAATTTATCGCCAGTGAAAATGATAGGGTCACCGGTATTGAATGCATCCGGACCCGGTTAACGGAAAAAGACACCACCGGAAGGCGGCGGCCAATCCCCATCGAAGGTTCTGAATTTTTCATCGAGGCGAACCACATCATTCCGGCCATCGGCCAGGAACCGGACTTTGGAAACCTTATCCAAAAACTGGACCTAAAAGTGTCCAAGTGGAACCTTATGGAGGTCAATCCTGAAACGCTCCAGACGAATGTGGCGTCTATTTTTGCCGGCGGGGATGTGATCAGCGGTCCGGCGACGGTTATTGAGGCCGTGGAGGCCGGTCAGCGGGCGGCCAAATATATTGCTCAATATTTGCAAGGCAAGGAACTGCCAACAGAATGGCAAGAGGAGCCGCCCATGGGAGCCGACTGGGTTTCGCTTCCCAAAGATGAACCGATCAAGGAACGATCGAAAATACCAACTTTGCCTGTGGAAAAAAGGCTTGCAGGATTTGAAGAAGTAAACCTCTGTATGGATGAAGATACGGCCAAACAAGAAGCTGAGCGGTGTTTGGACTGCGGAAGTTGTTGCGAGTGTTACCAGTGTGTAAACGCTTGTGAGGCCGAAGCCGTCACTCTTGAGACTCACGCGCAGAAGGAAGATACAACAACGATTGATGTTGGTTCTGTTATACTGGCGCCGGGTTTTCAGCCCTTTGATCCTTCCAAGTTTGACACGTACAATTATGCAAACCATCCCAATGTCATCACTTCCCTGGAATTTGAACGAATCCTTTCAGCGACCGGCCCCTTTATGGGACATCTTGTCCGAATTTCAGACAAAAAGGAGCCTAAAAAGATCGCATGGTTTCAATGTGTAGGGTCCAGGGATCTTAACCGCTGTGACAATCCGTATTGCTCTTCGGTGTGCTGTATGTATGCCGTCAGGGAGGCTTTGATCGCCAAGGAGCATGCCGACTATGATCTGGATTGCGCTATTTTTTACATGGACATGCGTACTCCCGGAAAAGATTTTGAGAAATATTATAACGAGGCCGAGGACAAGCACGGGGTTCGCTTTATCAGAAGCCGGGTTCATACCATTAATCCGTTTCCCGGAACCGACGACCTTGAAGTGAAGTACGTGACGGAAAGCGGAGAGATAACAACCGAAATCTTTGATATGGTTGTTTTGTCTGTGGGAATGGAGACATCTCCGGCAGTGGTCGATCTTGCAGGCAAAATGGGTATAGAGCTCACAGAAGGTAATTTTTGCGAAACCACTAGTTTTGAACCGTCTTCAACATCCAGTGATGGCATATTCGTTTGCGGTGCTTTTCAGGGACCCAAAGACATCCCTGAGTCTGTTATGGAAGCCAGCGCTGCAGCCTGCAGTGTCGGTATAAATCTGGCATCTGCGAGGGGATCCTTTGTCAAAGAGAAGGTATTCCCTGCTGAAAATGACATAACAGACCAAGAACCGCGAATCGGGGTCTTTGTCTGCAACTGCGGTATCAATATCGGCGGCATTGCCGACGTTCCCGCCATTGTCGAATACGCAAAAAGCCTACCCAATATTGTCTATGTTGAGGAGAACCTCTTCACTTGCAGTCAAGACACTCAGGATAAAATGGTAGAGGTCATCAAAGACCATAACTTAAATCGTATTGTGGTCGCTGCATGTACACCCAGAACCCACGAACCGCTATTCCAGGAAACCATGCGTAATGCCGGCCTGAATGCCTACCTGTTTGACATGGCCAATATTCGGAACCAGTGTACCTGGGTTCACTCGGAAGACAAGAAAATAGCCACCGAGAAATCTAAAGATCTCGTGAGAATGTCGGTTGCCAGGGCGTCTTTGCTGGAATCAATCCCGGCCATATCAGTTGATGTTAACCAGTCCGCCCTTGTTATCGGCGGGGGTATTGCCGGCATGACGGCAGCCATCAGCCTGGCTGACCAGGGGTTTCCTGCAGCCATCGTTGAAAAGACGTCTATCCTCGGCGGGGCGGCCAGAAATCTTACCAAAACGTGGAAGGGCCAGGATGTACAGGAATACCTTTCCAAACTGATTGATAAAATAGAAAAACACCCGGATATTGACGTGTTGCTAAATGCCGAGGTTTCTGCTGTTTCCGGATTTGTGGGTAACTTTGAAACCCAGATTTCCGTGGGAGGTACGACCAAAAACATCGCACACGGGGCGGTGATCATTGCCACCGGCGGCCAGGCCGTCGACACGGATGAATACCTATACGGTAAAAATCCAAACGTAACCCGCTGGCATGATCTGGAAAATGATCCTGACAAGCTAAAGACTGCCGAAAGCGTTGTTTTTATCCAGTGCGTCGGATCGAGGGATGAAAACAGGCCTTACTGTTCGAGGATTTGCTGTACCGCCTCCGTATCACAGGCGATTTCAATCAAGGAAGAAAACCCGGACACGGATGTCTATATCTTGTACCGTGATATGAGAACTTTCGGTGAAAGAGAGACGCTTTACAAGCAGGCCAGGGAAAAAGGGGTGATTTTTGTCCGGTATTCTTTAGACAAAAAGCCGACCGTTACTGAAATAGACGGTGGCCTTGAAGTCGGTGTGTTCGATCCGATTTTGCAACGGAGTATCATGATACAGGCCGACCTTGTCAATCTGGCAACAGCGATTCAACCGGCCGAAAACGATAAAATTTCTGAATTCTATAAAATTCCGCTGAATGCAGAAAACTTTTTTATGGAAGCCCATGCCAAGCTGAGACCAGTTGAATTTGCAACGGACGGCATTTTTTTATGCGGATTGACCCATTATCCCAAATCAATCGAGGAAAGTATTTCCCAAGCCATGGCGGCCGCAAGCCGGGCAGCTACGGTGCTTTCAAAGGATTCCATTCAGATTTCTCCGCTGGTATCCCAGGTCGATGCGGAAGGATGCATCGGGTGCGGTCTGTGTGAGGAAGTTTGTTTGTTTAATGCAATCGTGCTCGAAGAGGTCGAAGGGAAGGGATATCGGGCGCAAAATATTCCTGCCTCTTGTAAGGGATGCGGCTTATGCGCAGCTTCGTGCCCACAGATGACCATCGACATGCTTCATTTCCGGGGTCAGCAAATTTGGGAATCTGTTTGCGCGGCAATGTAGATACGGCTGAAATTTTAGGCACTTTAAACTTTAGATCGCTTTAAATTTAGCCGGTTTATCTGGATTAGGTAATAGATTGCAATTTCCATAAAAAGCTGAAGTAAATGAAAGGTGAAAAAATGACGGATTTTGAACCCAAAATCGTAGCATTCCTTTGCAACTGGTGCGCCTATGCCAGCGCCGATCTGGCTGGCGTTTCCCGGTTGCAGTACCCACCCAATATCAGACCCATACGCGTTATGTGTTCTGGCAGGGTTGACCCCGTGGTTATTATTCAGGCCTTTAAAAAAGGGTGTGACGGCATTTTGGTGGCCGGGTGACATTTCGGTGATTGCCATTACCTGGAAGGTAATGTTCAAGCCGAAAAGAAGATTCGACTGACTCGAAAATTGCTCGATGTTGCCGGCATCGGAAAAGACAGGCTCCATCTGGCCTGGATATCGTCGGCAGAGGCGCTTCGGTTTGCGGAAATTACCACCAGTACAACTTTGGCCGTGAGAGGTCTGGGAAAATTTGATTCCCGAACGTTTGCATTAGAGCTTTCGGCCGCTGAAATGACTCTGGGCAGTGAAACCTTGCGATGGTTGGTGGGTAAGGAAGTCAAGCTGACCACCGGCGGAGATGTCTATGGCCACAAGTGGGAGACGGAACGTTATGAATCAGTGATTGATGCCATACTTGAAAGAGAATATCACAAGAATCTTATTTATCAGGCAGTAAAAGAAGGTTGCACTTCTGTCAGAGATGTCAGCAAGAGGATCGGGATTGAACTGAATAAGGTTTCCTACCTATTAGCTGACCTGGAAAGGACCAATATGATCGAATTTACGGGCATGGAAGATCGCAAGCCTGTTTTCGCAGTAAAATAGTCATTGGTTACAGATCAATGGTCATTCTTAAGTGACAAATGACAAATGGCAAATGACAAAGGATAAATACAGGGAGGAAAAATGACTGATAAAAGCGGATCGGTTATGGTTGTGGGTGCCGGCATTGCGGGCATGCAGGCCTCGCTTGATCTGGCCAATTCAGATTATAAGGTGTATCTGGTTGACAAATCGCCGACCATCGGCGGGATGATGGCCCGGCTGGACAAGACCTTTCCGACCAATGATTGCACTATGTGAATCATTTCGCCCAAACTGGTCGAGGTCGGCCGGCATATGAACATCGACTTAATTACAAACAGTGAAGTCAAGAGTATTGAAGGTGAACCTGGAAATCTGGAAGTTGCGCTTGTCAACCACCCACGTTACGTTGATCCGATTAAGTGTACCGGCTGCGGTGAATGTGCCTTACATTGTCCGGTTGCTGCAGTTAATGAGATTAACAAGGGTCTAAATGATAGAAGGGCCACCTACATTGAATATGCCCAGGCGGTTCCGCTTGCCTATGCAATTGATCCTGATGCATGTATCGGCTGCGGCCTGTGCGAGAACATGTGTATTGCCAAGGCTATACAGTATGATGACAAAGAGCGCGAAACCACTGTTAAGGTCGGATCTGTTATTCTGTCTACCGGAAGCCAAGGGTATGATCCTTCCGGGCTTGATTGTTTGGGATACGGGAAATATCCAAACGTGGTTACCAGTGAAGGATTTGAGAGGATTCTGTCTGCCGGGGGACCGTATTTCGGCCATGTCATGCGACCCCTTGACAGGGAAGAACCCAAAAGCATAGCGTGGCTCCAGTGTATAGGGTCAAGGGACACCAACCGGTGCGGTAACGGCTACTGTTCTTCAGTATGCTGCATGTACGCTGTCAAGGAAGCTATGATCGCCAAAGAGCATATTCATGGCGATCTTGATTGTGCCATCTTTAATATGGATATGAGAACCGCCGGTAAGGATTATGAGAAGTATTTTTTACGCGGCAGAGATAAAGAAGATATTCGTTTTGTCAAGGCCAGGCCTCATAGCATTACAGAGGTTCCTGAAACCGGAGATCTAATTTTACAATACGCCGATGAGGCCGGTGAGATGCAGGAAGAAGTTTTCAGTATGGTCGTGCTATCGGTGGGCCTTCAGATTCCGGATTCATCTGCAGATCTTGCCAAACGATTGGGGATAGAGCTAAACCAATATAACTTTGTGAACACCAACTCCTTTACACCGGTGGCCACATCACGCCCGGGAATTTATACCTGCGGTGTGTTTCAGGGACCCAAAGATATTCCCGGGTCAGTGACTGAAGCCAGTGCTGCTGCCTGCCTGGCAGGTATTGATGTCGCCGAATCCAGGGGTAAGGATATTGAAACCGTTGAAGTTCCTGAAGAGATCGATGTTTCCGAGCAAGAGCCGCGTATCGGCGTTTTCGTCTGTAACTGTGGTATCAACATCGGCGGCATTGTGGATGTACCATCGGTTCAGGATTATGCGGCGACGCTTCCCTATGTGGTGTATACGGATCAGAATCTCTTTACCTGCAGTCAGGATACCCAGGACATCATCAAAGAACGAATTATCGAACACAAACTCAATCGCCTCGTGGTTGCGTCTTGCAGCCCCAAAACCCATGAGCAGATGTTCATGGAAACACTGGAGGCCTGTGGTATCAACAAATATCTGTTTGAAATGGCCAACATCCGCAACCAGGATTCGTGGATACACTCCCAGGATCACGGTGCAGCCACAGAAAAGGCAAAGGATCTCGTCCGCATGTCTGTGGCCAGAGCCACCAAATTAAGGCCGCTTAGGGAAAAAGTAGTTCCGATTATCAAGCAGGGGCTGATTATTGGCGGTGGTGTTGCCGGTATGAATGCCGCCCTGAGTCTTGGGAATCAGGGGTTTGATATTGTCCTGGTTGAAAAGGACGTTCAGCTCGGCGGTTACTCACGAAAGCTTCACCACACCATAGAGGGCGAAGACATTCAGGGTTATCTTGAAAAACTTATTGAAGAAGTAACGAGCAACGAAAAGATCAAGGTTCTGAAAGAAGCTAGGATTGTCGGATTCGAAGGCTTCAAGGGCAACTTTGCAACCGTTGTTGAAGTCGGCCCTGAAAAGGAAAAGCAGACCATAAAACACGGTGTTATCATAGTGGCTACCGGGGCCAAGGAGTACGCACCCAAAGAGTTTCTTTATGAAACTCAGGACAATGTCGTCACCCAGGTGGAACTGAGCGATCTTTTCGTAGAAAAAGGGGCGGATGATCTTGACAGTGTTGTCATGATTCAGTGCGTCGGCTCCCGTAATGACGAGAATGTCGAATGCTCGCGCATATGCTGTCAGAGTGCTGTAAAGAACGCCCTGAAGATTAAAAAACTGAATCCTAATGCTCAGGTTTTTGTGCTATACAGGGACATGCGGACATTCGGGCTGCTTGAGGATTACTATACAGAAGCAAGGAATAAAGGCGTCATATTCATCCGGTTTAACAGGGAAACACCCCCGGAGGTGAAAACCTCATCCGACGGCGGTCTGATCGTTACGGTCAAGGATCATATCATCCGGCGGGATATAGAGATCAGGGCCGATCTTTTAGCCTTGAGTGCCGGAATGGTGGCTGAAGATACCGAAGAACTTAGCTATACAATGAAACTTAACCGTAACCCTGAAGGTTTCTTTATCGAAGCGCATGTTAAACTTCGGCCGGTGGATATGCCGGGGGAGGGAATTTTTCTGTGTGGCACGGCCCATGGACCCAAGCTCATTACGGAAACGATCGCCCAGGCACAAGCTGCCGCTTCGCGGGCCACGACATTTCTGGCAAAGGAAGAAATCAAACTTTCGGCCATTACGGCCAAAGTTGATGTCGATTACTGTGTCAAGTGCCTGACCTGTGTGCGATCATGTCCGTTCGAGGTGCCTATTTTTAACCAAGAAGAAAAAGCAATAGAAATAAATGAGGCCATTTGCCACGGATGTGGCGTGTGTGCCTGTGTCTGTCCGAGACAGACCATTCAACTCAGCTACTATGAAGACGATCAAATAATGAGTAAAATTGATGCGTTGCTTGTGGAGGGTATGTAATGGCAGATTTTGAACCTACGATTATCTCATTTTGCTGTGATTACTGAGGGTATTCGGCTGCGGACCTGGCAGGTTCCATGCGACTCGATTATCCGAGCAACATTAAAATCATCCGGGTGCCATGTACGGGTAAAGTGGATGTCATGCACCTGTTGAGGGCAATCCAAAAAGGCGCCGACGGTGTATACGCTGTAGGATGTCTGGAAGGAACCTGCCACTACAATGAAGGAAATTTCAGGGCTCGTGAACGCGTTGATCACGTCCGAATCCTATTAGAAGAGATCGGTCTAGAAGCTGACAGAGTGAGAATGTATAATCTTTCATCAGGTGAAGGGCCGACCTTTGCTGCTTTTGCAAAGGAGATGACGGATAACATTCGGGAGCTGGGGCCGAATCCATTAAAAAAATGGGCGAAAACCCAATAGATAACGCTTTTAACTTTTTTCGAAAGTCCGTTTGGCACAACAGGAGGAATTATGATAGTTGCC
>CALANC010000235.1 GCA_937925895.1 uncultured Desulfobacterales bacterium | reverse complement strand
TTTGAACGCATGGATAAAGTTGTCAGAAGCACGCTTCACAGCTTCAAAGTCGAGATGGTCAACATTTACGATATTGACAATACAATATCATATAGTTTTGATCCTTCGGTAATTGGCAAAAAAGATAGTGGTGGTAAAGGCTACCGGGATGCTGTTGCTGGTAAATCCATGTCGAAGCTATTGCGAAGAGGGAACTGGATTGAGCTGTTATTTGGATTTCCAAAAGACAGTAAACTCATTACATTTGCACCACTGCGGGCAGAGAAGCCTTTATCCAGGATATCAGGACCGGTACTTGGGGTTGTCGAAATTGTTCAAGATTTATCGGAAGATTATAAAGCAATTTTCGATTTCCAGATACGTGTAGTCATAACTTGTGCCGTGGTAATGGGTGTCCTTTTTTTGGTCCTTCTTTTTGTGGTAAAAAGAGGAGAAGGCATAATTGAGAAACGTGCTTTGGAACGCTTACGGTTAAAAGAACAGTTAAGTCGTGCAGAACGTCTGTCTTCACTGGGCGAAATGGTGGCAGTGATTTCCCATGAGATCCGTAATCCGTTGGGCATCATAAGGAGTTCATCCGAACTTTTAGAGAAAAAAATGGCCCAATTCGATCCTACCAATACGGTTCCAAGTATTATCGTTGAGGAATCTGCACGGTTAAATAGTATTATTACAGGGTTTTTAGATTTTGCCAAACCCAAAGAACTTCACATGACTTCATTTAGAATTGAGGAGATTCTTGAAAAAAACATCAATTTTTTAGGTTCAAAAATCGATAATGAGGGATATATCATTAACACACAATTCAATAGTGACCTTCCGGAGATAACAGCTGATCACGACATGCTCTATCAAGCGTTCCTCAACATTTTGATCAACGCCATGCAGGCAATGCCCGATGGAGGTAAAATTCATGTTGAAACCAGTTTGAATAACAATACGGTCACCATATTATTTGAAGATGAAGGTACAGGCATACCAGAAGATCTTCTGGGAAAAATATGGGATCCTTTTTTTACCACCAAAGAAAAAGGGACAGGACTTGGTCTTGGGGTGGTGAAAAACATTGTCGAATCCCACGGAGGAAATATCAAGATTAGCAACAGATCACTTCGCGGTGCCTGCGTATTCATTGAAATGCCTATCGAGCAGGGGGAATAGTAATGGAGGCAGTTCTGATAGTAGATGATGAAAAAAATTATCCGCTTATACTGAGTGCGGTGTTAGAGGAAGAAGGATTCGCAACAGTTACTGCCAACAGCGGCCATGAAGCCCTGAAAATCCTGGAGACCACGGAAATTGATCTGGTACTTACCGACATGAAAATGCCTCTCATGGACGGTATCGAGCTTTTAGGAAATATAAAGGCAAAAAATCCGGACCTTCCAGTCATTATGATGACGGCTCACGGCACTGTAGACAAAGCGGTGGAGGCCATGCAGAAAGGTGCATATAGTTATATTCTCAAGCCTTTCGACAACAAGAGATTGGTTATTTACGTGAACAAGGCTATTTCTACATACAGAGTGGTCAAAGAGAACCAGCGACTTCGAGATGCGGTAGAATTACAATATCGTTTCGGAAATATCATAGGAAAAAGTAAAGTAATGCAAGCAGTTTTTGAAACCATTCGAAGGGTTGCGCCGGCTTCAACGACCGTTTTGATCGAAGGAGAAAGTGGGACCGGCAAAGAGCTCGCGGCCAAGTCGATTCATTTTAACAGTCCGCGGCGTGACAAGCCTTTCATTGCAGTCAACTGCAGTGCCCTTGCCGAGTCGCTTCTTGAAAGCGAACTTTTTGGCCACGAAAAAGGAGCCTTCACCGGGGCTGTCAATATGAAAAAAGGTCGTTTTGAACTTGCCGACGACGGGACCCTGCTTCTTGATGAAATCGGGGAGCTTTCACAAAATCTCCAGGTAAAGCTTTTGAGGGTTTTACAAGATAGAATTTTCGAACGCGTGGGGGGGATGAAATCAATTTCGGTCAATATCCGAATTCTTGCGGCAACAAATAAAAACCTCAAGGATGAAATGTTAAAAGGCCGATTCAGGGAGGATCTCTATTACCGGCTCAATGTGGTCCACATCGTTATGCCGAATCTTAGGGGACGTCGAGAGGATATCCGATTGCTTGTGGACCATTTTATTAATAAATATAAAGATGAACGATCGTTCGATATACCGGTAACAGGTCTTGACAAGGAGGTTGAACGTCTTTTTTACGATTACAGCTGGCCTGGAAATGTTCGTGAGCTGGAGAATGTTATAGAACGGGCCATGGTGCTGTGCCAGAGCAATCATATTAGGGTTTCAGACCTTCCAAGAGAATTTAAAGATAGTGTATACAATATGTTATACATCGAAGGAATACCTGCGGATGCAAAATTGGATGGAACGCTTGCCATGATAGAAAAACAGATGATTCAAAGGGCCTTGAAATTGACAAACAATGTTCAATCCAAGGCTGCTGAGTTGCTTGGTATTGGAAAAAGCGGGCTGAGCTGGAAAATGAAGAAGTTTAAAGTGGATGTAGGTCCAAAACACCGAATGAAAAGAATGAAATAAAGTTTTAAGTTCAAAATATTGAATCCGGTGTATTGAGCGAATCGGTTGTGATTTTAAAAAGTTATAGGATCAGCCCTTTTTTGTGTTCAAAAATTTGAACCAGGGGACATTAAAATTTTTCTCTTTTAAATTAAGATGTTACACGAATCAACCTTCATCAGGGTAAAAAAATTTGAACTTTACCCGGGTTTAAAAAAGAAGTGAGACAGG
>CALANC010000234.1 GCA_937925895.1 uncultured Desulfobacterales bacterium | reverse complement strand
CTTTTCGCCTTATCCTTACTCTTGATGAAATCATTTTTCCGATGGACAAGTTCGTCCATTATTTTTGCAACCCTACTATGCAGAACCTTAACATCTCCAATGGCTGTCGATTCTTTGTATGCTATCAAATCATCCATATAGGTTTCTCTAAGCCATTCAAGCATATTATGCGCATCGAATTCACTGGCGCCTGCATCTCTCTCCTGGTTATGGAATTTATTTAGCCGAGCAGTTAACCGAAGTTCTTCAGTCGATTGATTGACATTCATTGTATCGCCTCCAGGGTGTTAAGTTTCATTGTCAGATTGGCATCCGATGTCCGGAATTAAAATCGAATGCGTATTAAAACTATTATTTACGAGAACGCACCTATTCTGACATTTTCAAACGTGCTTAAAGAGACAGGAGCTGGTATTGATTGGAGCGCTGAGGATCCTAAAATTGATGAGGAGAAGTGTGGCAAGCCTAAGTTAAGTCAATGCGGATCCAGCTAAAGTAACATATGAAATTATTATGTCACTTTGTAATACTGGATGTCAATCAATTTAGATAGATTTGAAACTTTGACATTGAGAGGAATCACACACATAGTGGTGGATAAAAATTACCGATATATGGAGAGATGCCCAGTTATCAAACTCAACCAAATTAATACCGATACCATCTGGATATATGCAATCTATCCCATCTTTAAATCAGGCGTCAAACTGTAGGCCCTAAAAATAGGGAGTTGTGGAAATTAAAAGGGCAAATCCATTGCTCGGATTCACCCTTTTAATTTGTGATTATTTTCGCACATCGGTAATATTTTAAGGGTCTGATGAACGAAACCGCTCCGCGGTAGCTTTCCCCCGCCAAGTTTTTAACCAACAACACCTTCCCGATTAATCGTCGTTTCTTTTTACCCTGATCGTATACAATACCTCCAAGCTCTTAATAACCCACATCAAAGGAGGTATGTCATGGCGAAATTACGTCAAAAAATGATCAGGGCAATGGAACTTAATAACCTCTCCAATAACACACAGAGGTCCTATCTTACCGCTGTCACCGGAATCACCCGATTCTATAATCAGGCGCCGGATAAGATGACCAAAGAAAAAATTGAAGATTATCTTCTCTATCTAAAGCGTGAAAAGGGCAAGGCTCCCAATAGTTGCTATGCTGTTCTCAGCGGGCTTCGTTTCTTCTACAAATACGTCACAGAAAAAGAGATCCCCATCACTTTCAGCATCAGGCGGACAACCAGAAAACTTCCCCAAGTTCTTACCATGCAAGAAATCTGGGAAATCATCTGTTCCACGAACAACCTCAAACATCGTCTTATCCTGATGACCACCTACTCGGCCGGGCTCAGAGCCAGCGAAATCATTAACCTCAAATCCGAAAATATCGACAGCAATACCATGCTGATCAAAGTCACGGGCAAGGGTAATAAGGAGCGCTATACCCTGCTTTCAAAAAGACTGCTTGTCGAACTCAGGTCCTATTACAAAGAATATCGCCCTGGAACCTACCTGTTCCCATCCTCAAATATACAGAAAAAAGATCAGCCTTTATCCTATGAAGCGATCCGCACGATTTATGAAAAGGCCAGAATAAAAGCAGGTATAAAAAGAGGAACCGGCATCCATACGCTGCGTCACAGCTTCGCTACACATCTTTTAGAGGCTGGATACGATATCCGAAAAATACAGGTGTTAATGGGCCATGCGAGACTGACCACTACCATGATTTATCTGCATGTGAGCTGCGAAACCCTGTCAAAGATCCCAAGTCCTTTGGACCTCATTGACCATAAACATGCAGGAAAGGAGGACAGAAACCATGACCCAAATCAGAAATTCTAAAAACAAAACACCGGAGGTCGCTGACATTCTGCATTATCATTTGGATGACTATAAAGCCGAGTATTCATTATGGCCGCAACAACGCAAGATCGTATCCGACCTCTTGAACTGTCGTACCGCTCACCTGGGTGGCCATGTCGAGCGCTGCGACAGCTGTGGTTTGCTGCGGATCACCTATCACTCCTGTCGTAACCGCCACTGCCCCAAATGCCAGCATATGCCGCGCGAAAGGTGGCTTGAAAAACGGAAAGACGAGATCCTACCGGTCAGCTACTTCCATGTCGTCTTCACCCTGCCGCACGAGTTGAATACCGTCATCTTAAACAACAAAAAGGTGATGTTCAACATCCTTTTTGCTGCTGCATCCAAAACGCTTCTGACCTTTGGCAGCAACGAACTCAACGGCAAGTTAGGATTTTTAGCCGTTCTACACACCTGGGATCAAAAGCTCAAAGCTCATTTTCATTTGCATTGTTTAGTAGCCGGTGGTGTTCTGTTCAGGAACAAAAAGAAGTGGCTTCCGGTAAAAAATGATTATCTCTTCAACGAAGAGGCATTGTCACGGGTCTTTCGCGGTAAGTTCATGAAGCGCCTTGAACATGCCCAAAAAATCGGTGCCTTCAAATTTGCCGGTCAATCATATGGCAACTTCCAAAACACCTTGTATTCAAAAAACTGGGTGGTCAGTGTCCGCAAGCCTGTCAAACGCCTGGAACATGTCCTGGAATATCTGGCACGCTACACCCATAGAGTAGCCATTGCCAACAGCCGCATAAAAAAACTCGAAAACGGCATGGTATCCTTCACCGCAAAGAACCGTAAGAAAAAAAGGACCGAAATAATAACCATCACGGCTGTGGAGTTTATCAGGCGCTTTCTTTTGCACAGTCTGCCAAAGGGCTTTGTCAGAATCCGGCATTATGGCTTTATGGCCAACCGTATCCGAAATGAAAATTTAAACACCATCAGACAAATGTTGGGAGTATCCACGTCTTCAGAAAAAGAAGTGACTACTCTTGAGGAAATGATGCTTCAGCTTACGGGAACAGACATTACCATCTGCACCTGCTGTGGCGAAGGGAAAATGCAATTTTTTGCAGAAATTCCAAAAGACCGTGCTCGACCACCGAATCACCTGGCCGGTTTAGTGAGGTAACCAGCCACATAGAAATTTTTGAATGGCTCTTTGAATAACGATAGGAGAGGTGCGCCTGATCCACAATATATTATTTAAATCGTAGCATCGTTGGAAGGCATAAAGGTTGAAATGACGAAATATACAGTCTTGATCATCGAAAAATATGTCCTTGAAATATCCCAACCAGGCATTTGGCAAAGAATCCACAACGCCAGATTGAAATACAATACCCATATAGATCAATCTTGCAAGACCGTCGCGAAGCGGCTTCGCACATCACTGTTTTATCAATAATCCCTAATCAATAATTTTCACCAGAAAATCCAGTTGAAAAAAAAGAAATACAATTAACATGGTATACGATTGCGCCGGGACTATGGATAAAACACTAACTAGATATCTTTGTTTTTGTAGGAGATACCTGTAAAGATGCAAATAACCGGCAGTTTAAAGCAGAGCGACAAGAATCAAGGAGCATCACTTGAAACTGCCCGAGGTG
>CALANC010000233.1 GCA_937925895.1 uncultured Desulfobacterales bacterium | reverse complement strand
CTTAACCTCATCTATCAATACCCGCAATTCATCTATACCCGTAATATCAATAAACCCTACTGCTTGAAAATCCAGTAATAAAAATTTAACCGGGGTCGTTTGCTCATCCAGGCGACTGAATAAATGTTCAATGGTATATTCGGCATTGGCAAAGTAGATGGCGTTGTCAGAGCGCAGGTGTAATATCTGTGGGCAGCTTGGTTTTTCAGAAACATCGGCATTGACGAACATGTTGAGTTCCGGATCCTTAGTAACCCTTACAATGCGGGGATGCATCGTCTTCCACAAGAAGAACATCAACGAAATTATCACCCCAATGAGCAGTGCATAATCGGGTTTTGTTAGGAGTGCAAGCACAAACACCGTTACCGCAACGATGCCATCGTGGTGATTCATTTTCCAGAGCGTAAAAACTTCTTTGGGATGAAACAACAGCAACACGGCACTTATAACCAGCCCGGCAAGTGCCGCCTTGGGAATGAAGGTAAACAAGGGGGTCAAAAAGAGCAAAGCCAAAATTACGCTCAGGCTCGTAATGGCACTGGAAATGCCTGTTTTTGCGCCTGTGGCAAAATTGATTGCCGTGCGGGAAAAGGAGCCGCTTACCGGATAGCTTTGAAAAAAGGAGCCAATAAAATTGGCCAATCCCTGTCCGATAAATTCCTGATTGACATCAACCTTTTGCTTGGTATGGGAGGAAATGGCTTTTCCCACAGAATATGTTTCGGCAAAACTCACTAAAGCAATAACGACTGCCGGACCCAGAAGGGAGCTAATGATATCAATATTCAGAGAAGGTAAAATCGGATGAGGCAGTCCTTTTGGAATCTTACCGATAATATCAACACCTTTAAGATGCATTTCAAAGAAAAAAATAACAAGGGTGGCTACCACCAAGGCAATTAGTCCCGCAGGTAAACTCTTGCGAAGCTTTTGCACGCCAAAAATAATCACCAGCACCAAAAGACCTACGCCAGCCGTTAGAATATGTAAATCCGGTAAGCTTTTTACAATTTCTACCAGCCTGGGGAAGATGTACTCATGGCGGGACACGCTTAGGCCTAAAAAGTTGGGTAACTGGGTTGCGATGATAATAATTGCGGCAGCGGAAGTAAATCCTTTAACTGCTGAGTGAGAGATAAAGTACATGACCAAGCCTAACTGAAATAAGCCTACGATCATATACAAAATCCCCACCAGAAAGGCCAGCAGAAAGGCGAGTTCAACAAACTGTTGGCTGCCGGGCTCCGCAAGAGGGGTAAGTGTTGTAAGGACCAGCAAGCTCATAATCGCGATGGGTCCGGTGGCTAGTTGGCGCAAACTGCCCCAGAGCGCACCGACAAGTGGTGTTATCGCAGCGGCATAAAGACCGTAAACAGGGGGCATTCCTGCCAGCATAGCATAGGCCATTGCCTGAGGGATAAGTACCACTGCAACCGTAACACCGGCAAGCATATCGCTGCGAAAAGTTGACAATTGATATCCCTTAAGCCAGATGAAAAAAGGAAAAAAACGGTAGAGAATGCGATGGTTGGAATCGGTATGCTGCATGAGTAATAATCTTTAATTATAAAAGAATTTTTCGGTATTTGGGAAATATAAAAGAAATGATGCCTAAGAGTCAAGCTTGCAAATCCAAACAAAAATTTCCCACCCCAAAAATAATTTGATCCAATATCGGCAAGAGAGATCTTTTTACTAAAGAACTTGAACTCGAATTGCTTAATAGATATATAGGTATTAAGGGCAATCGTTTAATTGAAATCAGAAAAAGAAGAATTATAGTTCTACTGGACACAATTCATCCTGAAAAGAGGCCTTTGAAAAACGTTCAAATTTGTTCAAGGTCAAGGAAGGCGAAAATTTTAACCACAAGCATACATTGAGTATTCCGCGGATAAAAATTTGAGCCTGACACAGAGATTGGACAAAAGAGGGTGTTTTTCAAAGGACTCGAAAATGAATGGGAGGTAGCGGTGACCAATCTTCAAAATGATTTATTTTTACGTGCTTGCAAACGTCAACCGGTTGAGAGAACCCCTATATGGATCATGCGCCAGGCGGGACGTTATTTGCCGGAATACATGGCGGTCCGCCAAAAAGCCGATTTCCTTACCATGTGTAAAACGCCTGAACTGGCAACCGAAGTCACCCTGCAGCCGATTGATTTAATCGGGGTCGATGCAGCCATCATTTTTTCCGATATTCTTGTCATCCCTGAAGCAATGGGGATGCATCTTGAAATGCACGAAGGCAAAGGCCCGGTGTTCCCCCATCCAATCAGAAATGAAGCGGATGCAAAAAAAATTAAAAAAATCGACCCGACAGGCGAGTTGAAATATGTGATGGATGCAGTGGCCCTGACAAAAAAAGAATTGAATCGGCGGGTACCATTGATCGGTTTCAGCGGTTCTCCGTGGACCTTGCTGGCATATATGGTTGAAGGCCAGGGGTCCAAGAACTTTTCAAAAGCTAAACATTTAATTTATAACAATCCCCGGCTGGCACATAGTCTGTTGGATAAAATTGCTGATGCCGCAGCGGCTTATTTAAGTGCAAAAATGGATGCGGGTGTAAACGCCGTGCAGATATTCGATACCTGGGGTGGACTTCTCTCTCAAGATGATTTTGAAGAATTCTCGTTGAACTACATTCGAAAAATAATCTCCTTGGTTAAAAGAGAAGACGTTCCTGTCATTGTGTTTGCCAAAGGCGTGCACTTTTATCTGGACAAGCTGGCGGAAAGTGGGGCCGATGTTCTGGGCCTGGACTGGACCATGAACATCGGTGACGTCAGGGAAAAGGTTGGAGACAAGGTTGCGCTTCAAGGAAACATGGACCCGACAATTCTTTATGCCGATCACGAGAAAATAAGACGCGAAGCAAGGAAAATTTTAAAATCATTCGGCCATGGAAGCGGACATATTTTCAATCTGGGTCACGGAATACTGCCCGATGTCCGACCCGAAAACCTTAAAGCTTTGGTCGATTTTGTCAAAGAGGAGAGTGTGCGTTACCATAAAAAAGTTTAGAACGTAGGGTTAAAAAAATGTTTTGATGGAGATAATTCGTGTTTGATATAGATATCGATTTAATCAAGAAGTATGACAAACCGGGCCCGCGCTACACCAGTTATCCGACCGCGCCTCATTTCCATGAATCGTTTACCCATGAAAATTATCTTGATGAAATTGTCAAGACCAATCAGGGTCGGAATCTGCCAGACCTGTCCTTGTATTTTCATCTGCCCTTTTGTGATACCCTTTGTTATTTCTGCGGCTGTAATATGATCGTCACCCGAAACAGGGACAGAATCAAAAACTATATAAATTATTTAAAGCGTGAAATCGACTTGTTAAAGACCCATATGTCATCAGATCGAAAAGTCGCCCAGCTGCACTGGGGTGGCGGTACACCCACCCATTTGGATCCGGATGAAATCGCGGATTTAAGCGCTTACATTAACGGCAGTTTTGATTTTAC
>CALANC010000232.1 GCA_937925895.1 uncultured Desulfobacterales bacterium | reverse complement strand
AAAAGACTTGATTTTATCCTGGTACTCTTACCAAAAACACAGCCTACAATTAATTTTTGCTGATTACATATATCATAAATATGAAAAGAGCAAAATCCCCGAAAATGGATTTGTCCCTATC
Source organism: uncultured Desulfobacterales bacterium (assembly GCA_937925895.1). Taxonomy (GTDB): domain Bacteria; phylum Desulfobacterota; class Desulfobacteria; order Desulfobacterales; family UBA11574; genus CALANC01. The sequence continues at coordinate 6,177 of CALANC010000232.1, read as the reverse complement.
GAGAGAACGATATTACAATTAGTTAGGTGTTAGGTAGAAAAATTAGGGTACCTGTTGGGAGTTGATTAAAGTCGTCTATTTTATCACCAGCCAGCAGTTTTTTAGATGGTAAGTAGTAGATTGTTTTTCGATCTTTGTATTCGTGACTGGCAATTCTGTAGGCGGATCGATCTTTATATAGCTTGTAAGGACCTCGGTAACCGACAATGAGTCTTGTTTTGGCTGGCAGATCATCCCAGTCGGAGATCCTCGAACCAAATTTTATTCGGCCTGAGGGCAGAAAATAGATAGTCGTTTTTAATTTATACGCTTTACCGGCAAACGACCACGCTGTGAACCTGTCCGATATGGTTTTTATTGGACTATCCCTTTTTATCAAAGAAATGCTGTTTTCCTGATTAAGTAGCACGACGGTTTTTGCTGGCACGAGGTTCCAACCTATTTTATCTGAAATTTGATCACCGGTGTATATATGACCGCTTGGGAATTTGTAGACCGTTGTCCGACTATCGTAATCTTCCCCGGCGATTGACCAGGCAGTGTTGCTTTTGGAAATGATGTTCGCGTCATCAGCTTTTGTATAATATTCCCGTCGACCATAAAAAATTCTGAACAGCTGAGAGTCTGCCAAAAGCCGGCCGGACCGCACATCGGGATCATAGGACCAGGTCGGCTCCAATTTGGCTTTGGCTCGAATAAAATTTTTTGCACAGCGTTTGCGTCCGCGGTGATTTTTTCTAAACCACCGGTTTGATTTCCCATAGGCCACCTGGCTGTGGGTCAGGACTGCCCGATCATCCAAGCCATATACTCCTTGTAAGATGTCAATCAATATGCCTACGGATCGATACTGTCTTTCAGAGATGGGTGCATAATGATAACCAACCAATTCAATTCCAATCGAGATTTTGCTGATATCCGTCTCCCCGTTCCACATGCTAATACCTGCATGGTCTGCCTCATATTTTTTGTCCAAAATGCGATAAGTGCGTCCGTTTCGAGAAATCACATAATGGGTATGACCTCCACTGGTCATTTGACCATTGCGCAAACGTTTTCCTTTCAAAACAACCCGTTGGGTCAATTTAAGCCCGAGTTCTGAGGTATGGACAATAATATATTTTGTTTTTTTTCGTTTAACCTTTTTAAAACTTCGGTTTAACCGTGAACGGAAATCTACAATGGAACGCTGAAAACTTCGATGATTCGCTTGGGTATATGCGGCTGAAAAGGACGGTAAATTTAAAAGAAAAGCAAAAATTAATGATGCAACTATTACCCTTCGTTTATTGTAAAAACTCAAATAATCAGTTATTGATTCCATTTTACCCAGCAAGTTTACATTCAAAAAAATAATAAAGAATATATAACCCTACTTTTTGTTGGCGTTTCACCGCAGCAGTTATACTAACTGCCATAGCCCTTTTGAGATGGGGTAGCCAAGCCGTTGGAAAAAGCGTCGTTAAAGGGGGATATGGTTGCTTTTCTGGCAAACTCAGCCTTGATCATCATAAAAGATTTTTTAATTTTCTTCAAAGCAATTGCTCATTTGACTGTATTTAATAAAACAATTATTTTATGGAATAATTATTAATTATATCATGAAGTTGTAATTTATTGGTGTCAAGTGAAATTGTATATAAATTATATATAATTTAATTGAATTAGAATATATTGTAGTTTATTAAATAAAATTACAATATATTGTGCGGTTGGAAATCAGGGAACTGAATAAAATCGAATTTTCTATTACAATGCCTATTTAAGTACCTCTAAACAGTAAAACTTGATGGTTTAAATAATGACCAACAAACTTTCTATGGGTTTTAGGTACAACTCTTAGGTACAAAGCTCTGATAAACTCTGATTGGATTTATTGGAGGTAGGCTTCAATAGGAAAATCAGGAAAGCAAAAAGGGCAAACCCCCAAAAATGGATTTGCCCCTATCGAAAAACGATATCCCAACTATTTAAAAGCCTTGATATTTCTGGAATTATAGAAGATATTCAAAATTATAGAGGAATAAAATTATGAGCCTGCTAACCGTAGATCAAGAAAAATGTAAACGTGATGGTATTTGTGCTGAAGTTTGCCCTGTGAGAATCATCGAATTTAAAGACAAAGATGCTTTCCCCATCCTCATCGATGGCGGAGATAAATTGTGTATCAAATGCGGACATTGTGTGGCGGTTTGTCCACACGGTGCCATGTCTCACGCAATTATGAAAACAGAAAAGTGTCCACCAGTAAATGATGACTGGTTATTTAATCCAGAACAAGTCGAGCACTTTTTGCGCTATCGAAGATCTATAAGGAATTACAAAAATAACCAAGTTGAGAAAGACGTTCTTACAAAATTAATTAATGTAGCACGTTTTGCCCCCTCCGGAGTTAATCTCCAACCTGTCAAATGGTTGGTTATATATGAAAGAGATGAGGTCCAACGAATGGTCGGGTTTGTTATCGACTGGATGCGCCATTTAATAAAAGAAGATTCCCCGCTTGTTGAAGCCATGAACCTGAATCGAGTCGTTTCTTTTTGGGAAGGAGGAAGTGACCCTATATGCAGAAATGCGCCCCATGTTATCGTTACCCATGCCCATCAAGATGATCGAACTGCTCCAGCTGCTTGCACTATTGCCTTAACATACTTAGAACTGACTATTCCGTCTTTTGACCTTGGGGCATGTTGGGCTGGTTATTTTAATGCAGCAGCAAACTTCTGGCCACCAATGCAAAAAGAACTGGGACTCCCTGAAGGGAATATTAACTTCGGAGCAATGATGGTGGGTTATCCGAAATTTAAATATCAAAGATTGCCGCTCAGAAATGATGCCGAGATAATGTGGAGATAAATTGTCCCGACCGATACTTGACTTGACAGAATCGTAGGGTGGATCAATACATCACTTGACAGTATGTGGACTATAGAACTTTGTATCCGGTTTTGTGATATCTGTAAAATTTTAGGGCTGAAATTCGTGCCATACATAGCAGTAACATGCCATCGGGATTCGTTACAGCTCAGTTGGAGATATCACCGATTTTATGCCAAATCCCTAAACCCCATACGGTTGTCCGCAATTTAAGTCATGCAGATGCGGCGCGACAAGCACGGCTTTTTCCGGTCTGTACCTGTCGAACAGGCTTATCAGGTGCTTCGCTTCCTCTGATGAACCCAGTTTCATCTCGATCTCTTTGCTTTTCATACCGTGAAGATACTTCCTGAAAATTATCAGGAATCATCTTCGGCTTTTATCCTACTTCTTGGTCGTAGTGCCTCCGCTTCAATATATATCCGGTTTACCGCAGGAAGGGCAGCTTTTATTCTAGACTCCAAGCTATCAATTATTTCTTCAATGTCATCTGATGTGAGATCACCCACGAAATTTACATCAAGGTTGACTAAAACCTGACTTGGTCCAAAATACAGGCTCAATGGCCTTCGAAAACTAAGCACACGTTTTTCTTCCTCAAGAATAGTTGTAATTTTGTCAACATCCTCAAGCAAAAGCCCTTCACCGATCAGCAAGGCTTTACATTCAATGGCGAAGAATAGCGATACAGTTGCTAAAAGGACACCAATCAGTACTGACCCTATGCCATCAAAATATACCCAACCAGTTAATTGCCCCAGAAACACTGCGAAGAATGCTATCAATAGTCCGAGCAAAGCAGCTGTATCTTCAATAACCACCGCAACGGTGGCACTATCTTTACTATCTATAAGTGCTCGGAAAAATGGCTTAGAACCTCGGCTCTTATTGAATTCCTTTAGAGCAACCCTTAAAGCGATACCCTCAAAAATCAAGGCAAGAGTGAGAACCAGATAGTTCCACCCGACATTCGTCAAGGGCTGCGGATGTTGAAGGTGCTTGATACCCTCATGAATCGAAAATCCGCCCCCCAGAGCAAATATTAACAGCGCAACGACAAAACTCCAGAAAAAGACCTCTTTGCCATAGCCAAATGGATGTGCATCATCGGCCGGTTTTTTGCTTCTCCGGATACCGATCAACAGGAGAAATCCGTTACCTGAATCTACCAGAGAGTGTATCCCCTCGGAGAACATGGCAGAAGAACCTGTAAAAACGGCAGCAATAAACTTACTAATGGCAATAGCGGTATTTGCTATGATAGCACCATAAATTGCCCTATTCGATGAAGCGGCCATATTAATCCTCTACGAAGCCACCACACACTACCCCCAGCCACACAGAGCAGGAATAGCTTCTGTAATAAACAGGGGGGCTATTATTGGTATTCGAATTCAAAAAACCACTTGTCTCCTATCATTCAATGTGATCTGGCTACAGCCTTCAAACTTTTGATATATAGAGATAATAGCACGAAAATAAATCTTTAAAAAACGTGGGATTTCTTACCAATCTCGCTTGTTGCATAATCATTAACAGGTTTTGTGATATCTGCAAAATTTTAGGATTGAAATTCGTGCCATAAATAACAGTAACATGAAATCGGGGCTCGTTACAGCTTCGTAGGAGTAATCTTTATTCAATTAACTGTCCTTCATTAGTTCCTCCAAGAGTCCTTTCTCCTCTAAAAACTGGACGACACGTGTTGTCTCTCCAGCTCCCATTGTGCCACCTAAGGAGATGGCTACAGCGCAGGCTTCCAGAATTTCTTCCGCTGTGGCACCCAATGATAATGCTTCTTCAGTTTGAAAAAGTATGCAAGCCCTACAACCGTGAACCAGAGCACCAACAATGGCCATCAATCGTTTAATTCTACCAGATAGCACGCCGTCCTTATATACTTCCATAGGTAATTCATCATAGGTACGTGCAATATCGGGCATGCATTTATTATAGATATCCCACATTTCGCTAATTTCGCTGAGCAGTTTTTCCTGTTGGGCCATTTTGTTTTCTCCTTTTTTATGATCTACTTAAAATAGCTCTTATGTCTATTATTTTGAATAAGTTGGAAATATCTAAGGTTGGTAATGAAGATGCTCAATATACCGCATAGTACTCCATCTGCTTGTTAAAAGTAAATTATGGAATAATGGCAAGCTTCCCTAAAAAACGTTTTTCCATAAAAGCTTGTTGCGCTTTGACAAGTTCTTTGAGTGCATAAGTTGCATGAAGTAAAGGTTTAATCTCTTCAGCTTCTATGTAATTAGTGAGGTCTTGCGCTTCTTGAGGCGTTCCCATCGTCGAACCAAGGATTGTAAGGTGTTTGAGGTAGACCTTGCGCCAGTCAATCTTAGCTTCGGGGCCAGAAATTGCACCTGCTATTACGAATCTACCACCAAAAACAAGGTTATCTAATAAAGCAGAAGCCTGTTGGCCACCAACAACATCAGCAATAACGTCAACGCTTTCGTCATTCAAATCTGCAATCTCGTCACGAGTGTAGACCGTATCTGCGCCCAAGTTCAGCGCAAAGTTCTCTTTTCCCTTACCGATAACGCAGCTTACTTGTGTGTCACGGCGTTTGGCAAGTTGGAGTAAGGCAGAGCCCACGCCGCCTGACGCTCCTGTAATGAGGATGTGATCGCCCGCCTTCAAAGCAGAACGGTTTAGCATATGTTCAGCCGTTAAGTAGGACACCATAAATGTTGACAGTTCAGCACTGCTCAAAGGGCTGTTAATTGGTAATGCGGTGGTTGCTGGCACAGTAACATACTCTGCAAACCCACCATCACATTCACTGCCTATGATTCCTGCATTAAATAATGCTGAATCTCCTTCACCTTCGTATAGAGTTGGGTTAACGATGACTCTTTTACCAAGCAGCTCGCCGTTGACATTGTCCCCCATTGCAACTACACAGCCCACGATGTCTGCACCTTGAATACGTGGAAAGTGAAATGCTCCCCCTCGCCATCCTGATTGATTTGAATCATCAAATGAACCACCGTAAGAACCGAGCCGAGTCCAGATATCTGTGTTATTAACACCACAGGCTTCAACTTTGATTAAGACTTCATTTGACTCGGGAAATGGCACGGCTATGTCTTCTCGGTAGCTAAGGTTTTCAAAGCCTCCAAAACCAGTGAGCAAATAGGTTTTCATTGTTTCAGGAATAGCCATGAATTTTTCCTAAATATTAGATGGAATATTTTCCATCTATTGACATATTTCTTTGAAAAAGTGGGAATTTTTCCGACCATTTGTACTTGAAAGTCTTGCCCCATCTTAGTTTTTCCG
>CALANC010000231.1 GCA_937925895.1 uncultured Desulfobacterales bacterium | reverse complement strand
AGCAAATGAATCTGCTGAAAGACCAAAGGTTATCATTGAAAACGCACAGATAACAATGATAACAGTAAACAGTTTATTTCTCATTGTCGTTTCCTCCTTGTTTAGAAAAACATTTATTAATATTCAACTTCGGCTGTTTTGGTTATTTTGTTGTATCACCTCCCACTTTTTATAAAAGTCAGTTTAAGTTATTAACATCAATTTGAATCCCTCCATGTATGTCCTCAAAAGGTTTTGGACAAACCAGGCATAGAAATAAAGGAGAGTTTCAGATTTCAAATACCTTTCTCCGATCGTTTAAGCAACCTTTAAATAGCTTGCTTCTCGAGTTGCCAGCTTTTCCGAAATAAGTGCCCTGAGCGAAAAAAAGTCGCCGCATTTAAAAAATGGAGCACTTAGGCCTCGGTTACATATCAGATTTAAAAAACTCTTCAGGTTCCGTCAATGTGTCGGGCGTTTTAGTATATTCAGTGGGGACGGTTCCTTCCTTGAAGCTCTCAAAGATAGTCTTTTCAGATTCGGGAATGGGTAAAAGACCGGTTTTGGCATCAATCTTTGAAAAGACAACACCCTCAGGTACTTGAAACACCCTGACAGGTTTGCCAACCAGTACCTTTTTCATAAAACCCAGCCATATTGGACTCGCCGCTCGTGAACCGGTTTCGGATTTGCCCAGGGGACTTTCATCATCAAAACCCACCCACGTTCCGGTGGTATATCGAGGCGTGTATCCTGCAAACCAGGCATCAAATAGATTATTTGTCGTTCCTGTTTTACCTGCTACCGGCCGGTTCAAGGCCCTAACCCTGTGACCGGTTCCGTGCTTGACAACCCCTTCAAGTAGAGTTGTCATAATGTAAGCTGTATTACTTTCAATTACCTTTTTCCTGACCGGGTTTGCCTCTTCCATTACATTTCCGTTCCGGTCGACGATTCTGGTTATGAAGATAGGCTGCACGAGGTAACCAAGGTTGTTAAAAACCGAGTACGCCCTTACAAGCTCCAGAAGGGAAACACCTGATGATCCTAAAGCGATTGAAAGATCCCTGTTCAAATTTGAGATTATACCAAGATTCCTGGCGTAATCTATCGCATAATCGATGCCGATATCTCGCAGAATCTTTATGGTTACAACGTTTCGGGATTTTGCCAGGGCTTCTCGAAAAAGGGTGGGGCCATAAAATCTTTCCTTGTAGTTCCTGGGTTTCCACGTAAAGTCACGTTCCCTATCCTCGAACACAATTGGAGAGTCGATGATTGTCGTTGCAGGGGTATATCCTTTGTCAATGGCTGCCGCATAGATTATGGGTTTAAATGCAGAGCCCGGCTGCCGCCTGGACTGAACGGCTCGGTTAAATTGGCTCTCTTTGAAATCTTTTCCGCCAACCATTACCTTGACATGCCCGGTTTCCGATTCGATGCACAACAGAGCGGCTTGAGCTTTCGGATCCTGTTCCAGTGCGAGCCACCACCGGTCGGTATTAAATATTTTTTCTATAATTTTAGCCTGGACAACATCGCCTACTTTTAAGACCTCTCCAGGATGTTGAACTCTGGCTTCATAATAGGCAATTTCAGGGTCTGGCCTCCTGGCCCACCGCATGTCATCGATTCTGATTATTCCCAGTTTATTGCCCATACGAACGATTACCGTATCATTAATGTCATCTACTTCTATAACGACACCTGTTATGATTTTTCCCTTTTCAAGCGGGCTTTCATCAAGCTCCTTTTGAAGCTCTTTGGAATAAGTCTCGATCTCTTCGGGAGCCAAATGCTTCAGCGGACCTCGATAGCCCTGGCGCTTGTCAAGGTCATACAGTCCCTTTTCTATTTCTTGCCGTGCGATTTTCTGCATTTCAATATTAACCGCAGTAAAAATATTGAGTCCGTCTTTATAGAGGACGTCGGGACCATATTCTTTTTCAATATAACGTCTTATATGCTCGGTATAAACCGGGACCTCTTCGATGTACCAGTTTCGCTTCGGTTTGATATCAAGAATTTGGTTAATTGCTTCCGTAGCTTGAATGTTCGTAATATAGTCTTCGGCTACCATACGATTTAAAACATAAATCTGGCGTTGTTTCGCCCTTTCCGGATATCTGAAAGGCGAGTATCTGCTGGGCGCCTGCGGCAGGCCTGCTAAAACAGCACATTCAGCAAGGGTTAATTCTTGGGCAGATTTTCCGAAGTAATTTTCAGAGGCAGCTTCTACTCCGTATGCTCCATGCCCAAGATAAATCTGATTCAAGTATAAAAAAAGAATTTCTTCTTTGGTAAATCTTTTATCAATGCGATATGCAAGGATGGCTTCTTTTATTTTACGAATATAGCTTTTTTCCGGTGTCAAAAAGAAAGATTTGGTAACTTGCTGAGTGATCGTGCTGCCCCCTTGAACGATTGTCCTGGCTTCGATATTTTTTAAAAATGCTCTGATGATGCTGAGAATATCTATACCTTTATGTTTGTAAAATCTTGCATCCTCAGCGGAAATAAACGCTGCTTTTAGTGTTGTTGACATTTTATCGAGAGGTAAGACAATTCTTCGTTCCAGGTAAAATTCACCGATCTTTCGGTTATCGTCAGAATATACCGTCGTAATTACAGGTGGCTGGTAATCCTTTAAGGAAGATATCTTAGGGAGATTTTCGCTGAGATAGAAATAGATTCCAGCAGCCGTGAGCGCACCCGATATCATCAAGAATAGAATCACCAAAATAAACAGACGAAATATTTTTGCAACAAATCTACCGCCTTCTTTCCGGGCGCGTTTTTTGCGTATATGGGATGGGCGTTTGTGTTTTGCCATAATTCATATTCCCTAAGGAATTTTGGATTTTGATTGTTCTATCAAATATGAGTTCTTTAAGCAAGTTGCAAAGGGGATACAAAAAAGAATTTGACTTTGTCATATATTCTGGTTATCCAAAAAAGTTTTACAGTAAACTGGGATGAATTCGCAAAAAAAGGCATTTATTATGATCAAACTAGATTTCGATAAGATGGACGGACTGATTCCGGCAGTTGTTCAGGATTATAAATCCAATGAAGTGCTCATGCTGGGGTTTATGAATCAGGAATCATGGGAGGCTACGCTCGAGACGGAAAACGCTACCTTTTACAGCCGCACCCGGCAAGCGTTATGGACAAAAGGAAAAACATCCGGGAACAGGCAACGGTTAAAGGAAGTCAGGATCGATTGTGATAACGATACTGTTTTGTTAAAGGTTGAACAACTTGGTGGTGCAGCATGTCACACAGGGCACAAAAGCTGTTTCTTTAAAAAAATTGAGAATGGATCGATCAAGATTGTTGGGGAACCTGTTTTTGATCCAGCGGAGGTATATAACACATGACCAAATTAATAAAGCTCGGAATTCCCAAAGGTAGCCTGTATAATGCAACAATAGAGCTGTTCAGACGCTCTGGATGGAAGATAAATGTCAACGGGAGAAGCTATTTCCCTGAAATCGACGATGACACGATCGAGTGTGCAATCTGCAGGGCGCAAGAGATGTCCAGAAATGTAGAAAACGGCACCCTGGATGCCGGATTGACAGGTAAAGACTGGATTGCTGAAAACCAATCCGATGTCCATGTTATTGACGACCTGGTTTATTCAAAGGTGAGTGCCCGGCCTGCTCGATGGGTGCTGGCGGTGACATATGACTCACCGATTAAAAAACTCGAGGACCTTGAAGGTAAAAAGATTGCAACCGAATTGGTTGAGTATACGAAAAGATATTTTGCTGATCTGAATATTCAAGTAAATGTTGAATTTTCATGGGGGGCCACTGAAGCCAAGGTCGTTTCCGGACTCGCTGATGCGATCGTGGAGGTTACGGAGACTGAAAGCACAATAAGCGCCCATGGTCTGAGAATTATCCATGAGCTGATGCAGACAAATACGCAGTTTATCGCCAACCACAATGTGTGGAAAAATCCGAAAAAGCGCGAAAAGCTCGAGCAGATTTCGCTTTTGCTTAAAGGTGCTTTGTTGGGCGAGAAAATGGTCGGTCTGAAAATGAATGTGCCGGAAAAGCTTCTTGAAAAAGTCGTAGCGTTGCTTCCAAGTCTCAATGCTCCCACTATTGCACCTCTTTACGAGACGGACTGGTTTGCAATAGAAACCGTGGTGGATTCAAACATTGTAAGGAATCTCATACCCGAGCTTTTAAAGAATGGTGCTGAAGGTATTATTGAGTATCCGTTAAATAAGGTCGTCTAGTTTTCTATTCATAAATGACTTTTTTTCCGATAAACTGCGTTCTCCAAACATAAAAAAGGAAGGCAACATGATCTCAAATAGAACGAAAGAAATGACGCCTTTTATCGTTATGGACGTCCTTGAAAGAGCCCATGAAATGGAACGGCAAGGAATCCATGTCATCCATTTGGAGGTGGGAGAACCTGATTTCGATACTCCCCAGTGTATCAAAGATGCAGCCTGTAAGGCCCTTGATGACGGCCATACCCATTATACCCATAGCTTGGGGATGTTGGGGCTCAGAGAAGCAATTAGCGAGCATTATTTTGACACCTACCGTGTATCGGTAAATCCTGATCAGATAGTGATATCGTCAGGCACTTCTCCTGCCATGTTTGTCATGTTTTCCGCACTTTTGGAAAAAGGGGACCAGGTGATTATCTCAGATCCCCATTACGCCTGCTATCCTAATTTTATTAAGTTCGTCCAGGGGGAACCAGTTACCATCCCCGTTTATGAGGAAGACGGGTTTCA